>JBNARN010000020.1:0-18771 GCA_049718365.1 Candidatus Bathyarchaeales archaeon | reverse complement strand
AACGGGCGGCTTGATGTACCAGCTGCAGGAGGGCAAAAGGCTGACTTTGGAGGCACCGCTTAAAATCTGGCGTTGGAACGGGCAAAATCTTACGCTGGAAAAAAGCCACAAGTGGGCAGGCAACATCGAATGCGTCTACGCGGCTGACGTAGACAACGATGGAACAGTTGAAATCATCACGGCGGGAAGCATAATCAACGGCGCAAACGTTTCCAGCGCGCTTAGGGTTTGGAGCTACAACGGCAAAGAATTAGCTTTGAAGGCAAGCCGCGAGGGCACCTATGACGGCGCAATCTTCGCCGGAGACCTCGACAGAGACGGCTTACCGGAAATAATCACGGTTGGAAGAACAAGCATCGCTAACTGGTCAAGCACGCAGCTTGCTGTATGGCGGCTTCAGGAAGGCAACTTGACAATGCAGGGCGAGCCGCAAAGGTTTGCCGCTAACGTAACCAGCGCCAGCACAGTCTACGCCTGCGACCTAAACAGCGACGGAGAAATCGAGGTAATCACCGCAGGATATTCAGGCAAGCTGGAAAACAGCAGCGGGCAGCTCCGCATCTGGCGCTGGAACGGCGCAGAATTCCTGTTAAGGGCGAACGCTGAGTGGCGCTTGGTAGAAAACGGCTACGGCTTAACCATTGCTGGCGGCGTCCAAGGCAATACGGTGGTGAATAACGTGAAAGTAGGCGACGTTGACGGCGATGGCACCGCAGAGATAGTCACAGGCGGATTCACCTACACCGGAGAGCGCGTTGCTGCGCAGATTAGAATATGGACTTGGAATGGCACAGTGCTTCTGCCGAAGGGAAGCCAAGAATGGACAAGCGATTACCTTACCGAAGTCAAATGTGTTTCGCTGGGTGATGTTGACGGCGATTCGCGGTTAGAGATAGTGACAAGCGGGATAGTTGCTGCCTATGGAAGCTTTAACACGAACGAGACAAGACCTAACCATGCTCAACTAAGCGTTTGGCGTTGGGATGGCAAGTCGTTGGTGCTGGAGCAAAGTCAAGAATGGACTATTGGAGACGGTGTCTGCGCTTGGAACGTTGGCACAGCCGATTTAGACAATGACGGCGTAACGGAGATAGTAACCGTCGGGTGCATGGGCATGAATAACCTTTGCGATCCAGACATGCGCATCTGGTCACTCACATCCGCTACGCCAATAGAATTTATCATAGCCTTCGGCTCTATCGTAGGCATAATGGTCATTGTAGGCGCATATTTTTTAGCTACCAAGTTTCGAAGCAAGAAGCCAGCTAATCAAAAATGATGAGTGCTAACGGATGCGCTGTTAAACCGCATTCAGCGGAAGCCGAAGTCATAAGTGGCCTATTCATATCTCGTTAAGAATAATGGCTTTTCAGCTTCTTTACGCCTTTCTTCTAAAGGCACGTCTCTCAATGAAACAATTTCCAAAACCTCAAAATGCTCTTCAACAACTCTCTTCCGCAAGCGGACACGAGACTCACTGTCTAACCTAGGTCTCCTCGATTTTCTAACATGAGAACGCATAAAAAGCACCTTTAAATTCTACTTTCCAAAATATATTATATGTTTATTCATTATTTTAAAAGTTGCGTTTTGCATAATACAGCAGCGCCATCTGCCAAAGAGATAGAACAGCAGTTAACATCTTCTATAGTATTCTTCTACACCAATTAATGCAAAAATAAAACGAGAAGAACCGATAAAAAAAGATGGAAGAGGCTTATGGCCCTTTCTTGGTGATTTCCTTTACAATGCCAGCAGCGATAGTTGTGCCCATGTCTCTAACAGCGAAGCGACCGAGCTCTGGAAAGTCATTGTAGGTCTCTATGGCTATCGGGCGCAAAGGCTCCATTCGTACCCAAGCTGCATCGCCAGTTTTAATGAAGCTGGGCTTTTCTTCGACAACTTGGCCTGTGCGCGGATCAATTTTCTTCAGGAGCTCAGTGAATCTGCAGGCAATTTGGCCTGTGTGGTAGTGGAGAACTGGCGTGTATCCAGCGGCTATGGCGGTTGGGTGATAGATCACGATGATTTGGCCGATGAATTCTTTGGCTACGGTTGGCGGATTATCCACTGGTCCCGCGACGTCTCCACGGTGAATGTCAGTTTTAGCTATGCCTCTGACGTTCATTCCAATGTTGTCGCCTGGCTCAGCAACGGGGATCCTAGTGTGATGCATCTCTATGGATTTTACTTCAGCCGTCTTATTGGAGGGCATAAAAACGAGGTTCATACCTTCTTTAAGTATACCTGTTTCGACTCTGCCCACAGGAACTGTGCCTATGCCCGTGATGCTGTAAACGTCCTGAATTGGGATGCGCAATGGCTTGTTAACAGGCTTAGGCGGCGGCTCCAAAAGATCCAGCGCTTCAATCAACGTTGGTCCAGTGTACCATGACATCTTGTCGCTCTTCTTGATTAGGTTGTCGCCTGTCCATCCTGAGACAGGTACAAAGTTGATTTTCTCAACTTTGAAGCCAACCATCTTCAGCATGCGTGAAACTTCGTTTTTAATTTCCTCGTATCTCTCTTTGCTCCAGTTAACCGTGACATCATCCATCTTGTTAATGGCTACGACCAATTGGCGAACGCCGAGCGTGAACGCTAGAAATGCGTGCTCACGTGTTTGGCCTCCTGGGCCGATGCCTGCTTCGAACTCGCCTTTCTTAGCAGAGCAGAACAGGACAGCAGCGTCAGCTTGGCTTGCGCCGGTAATCATGTTTTTGACGAAGTCTCTGTGGCCTGGCGCGTCTATGACTGTGAAATTGTATTTGTTTGTTTCAAATTTCAGGAATCGAAGGTCAATGGTTACGCCTCTTTCGCGTTCTTCCTTGAGGTTGTCGAGTATCCAAGCGTATTTGAATGTGCCTTTGCCCATTTTTTCGGCTTCTTCTTCATACTGCTTAACCGTTCGTTCGTCAATGGCTCCGGCTAAGTACAGCAAGTGCCCCGTGGTGGTGGATTTTCCGTGGTCAACGTGTCCCATGATTACGAGATTTAGGTGTGGTTTTGTGCTTTTGCTCATTTTTTCTTCCTCTATTTTATTTTTCCTTAAATTTTAGTGCGTTAACACAACTATCGTTCCAATTATTTTAAGCTTATCATAGCAATTCTACGTTTATGCTCCAGATTTGCAAGCCATTTTAAGGTTCGCGATTATTTATCACATTATGCTGCCAAGTTGAAAATGATGGTGTATTGCTAGAAATCGTATTAAACTTGTTTTGCAGAATTATTGTGCGAGTTGTATGCCGACAAATTTGCCTCCTGAAGCCAAGGACAAGTGGGCTGAAGTTGAAGCCACTCGAAATCCACGCGAGAAACTTCAGCGTATGCAGGAATTCCTGAGCCTAGTGCCTCAGCATAAAGGCACCCTTAAGCTTCGGGGTCAAATTAAAAAGAAAATCGCTGTTCTGCGCCGGGAGCTAGAGGAACGCAAGGCCAAGCGCGCAGGCAAGGGCGGGCCGAAGTTCTTTATCGAGAAGGAGGGTGCGGCGCAGGTGGCACTTTTGGGCTTGACAAATGTGGGCAAGAGCTGCTTGTTGTCGGCTGTGACTAATGCGAATGTGGAAGTTTCAGCGGCGCCTTATACTACTCGGGAGCCTGTGCCTGCCGTTATGAGCTATGAGGATGTGCAGTTTCAGCTGGTGGAGGCGCCCGCCTTAATGGAAGGCTCAGCGGACGGCCGCGCGTGGGGTTTGCAGTCGCTTGCGTTGGCGAGGAACGCGGATGGCTTAATTTTGATGGTGGACTTGTCTTATGACCCAGCGTCGCAGTTAAGCCTTATTCTCGGCGAGTTGGAGAAGGCACGGTTGCTTATCAGTAAGCCGCGGGGCAGAGTGGATGTTGATAGGCGCTACATGGGTGCGGGCTTGCGCATAATTGTGGTTGGAAAACTTGTTGATTGCAGCATGCGTGATGTTGAGGCGCTTTTGCGGAGCTATCGCATCTCCGATGCCATCGTAAAAATTTCTGGCGAGGTCACTTTGGATGATGTTGAAGACGCAATTTTCGAGAGCACCACGTACAAGCCGGCGGTTGTGGTTGCAAACAAGTTGGATGTGCCTGGCGCTATGGAGAATCTGCGGAAACTGGAGAATTTTGTGGCTGGGCGCATGCCTGTGATTGCTGTCTCCTGTGAGAAGCGGATAGGTTTAGAGCAGCTTGGCAGAGTTTTATTCGAGACATTAGGTGTGATTCGAGTTTACACGAAAGAGCCCAGTGCCAAAGAGCCTTCGCAGCGGCCTTTTACTTTGCGGCGCGGCGCTACGGTAGCCGATTTGGCGCGGAGCATTCATTCAGATTTCGAGCGGGATTTTGCGTATGCCAGAGTGTGGGCTGACCGATTAACGTTTAGTCCTCAAAAAGTAGGGTTGGGCTTTGCCCTGGAAGATGGAGATGTTGTGGAGATTCACGTGCGCTAACGTGAAGACTGGGCGATGCGTTCTATTTCGTGGCGTTTAGCAACAGCAGCACTTTTGATGTCGTTGTTTGCGGCGAGAATCAGTTCTTCTGCAAGCGTTTCTTGTATGCTACGCGGGTTGTTGATTGAGGCAGCACGCGCCGCTTCGGTAATATGCCGTAACGCTAAGTCTATGCGACGCTGCGGCGAGACATCCACGCTTAGGTGGTAAACAACTCCACCGTAGCTTATTCGCGTAGTGTCTTCACACGGCGCACTATTTTCTACGGCGCGGACGAGGATCTCTATCGGATTTTTTCCTGTACGCAAATGAATTATCTCAAATGCTTGCTTGACTATGTTGGTTATTTTGGCTTTTTTGCCTGCATTCTTGCCGGGACGCATAAGATCGTTAATCAGTCGTTCAACGATGTTGACGTGTGCTTTTCTGAAGCGTTGATGCTCGTGGCGGCCCATGCTGTGCGGCACAACCATCGGCGTCAAGTTCAAGTAACGCTTTAAGCCTGGGTCTTTAACTTCTATTCCTTCAAAAGACCATTTTTGGAAAAGTTTTATCTCTTTCTTTGTTGTGCTCACATAGCTCACCGTGCAGGCTTTTGTTTACGACCATAGACAAGTTCATTTAATGATACGCCGTTAACCATTATGACCTTGTAGCGGACACCTGGAATGTCGCCCATGGCACCGCCTCTTGTACCGCCTATGCCTTCAACGACCACCTCGTCGTGTTCATCTATAACGTTTAGCGCGCCGTCTCCAGGCAGGAAAGCCGTTATTACACGCCCGTTTTTGATGAGCTGCGTCCTGACGCATTTGCGTATGGCGCTGTTGGGCTGCTTACTTTCAACACCCACTTTTTCTAAAACTATGCCGCGGCTCATCGGAGCACCCTGCAGCGGGTCGACTTTCTCGTCTAAACGAAGCATGCGGCGGTTATAGTAGCGATCTGACCAACGGAAGTTTTTCCGTTTCCTTTTCAGCTGCCTTGCAGCGAATTCGCCTTTTGGAGACTTGGAACCCATTCGATTATAGCCTCTTTTGCAGAGCATAAACACCAACACAAATATATAAACAAAACGAACCCAAAAATGCGGTTCTTTCGAACCAGCAAAAAATGCACCCTCCATATTTGGCGGCTAATAGAAATTCATTGCAGAAACCTATAGAGGGTCTATCACGGCAGCAAATGTTTGCAAAGGGCACAGTGAAAACGAAGCGGCAGGGTCTTCAGCACTTCATTATTTTGATGCCAAAAACCGCTGTATGCACCATATTCAATAGCAGAGCGCCTATGATTTAAGCTAAATGTTTTTATTAGCGTGTGAAACTTAACTTCGACCCGTCAAAGCACAGGATGATGTTGTAATGGCATTGCAAAAAGGAGACTTCATACTAATCAATTACACGGCTAAAGTAAAGGAAACAAACGAAGTTTTCGAAACAACAAATGAAGAAACCGCTAAAAAGGAAAAACTCTACAAGGAAGGCGAAATCTACGAGCCGAAACTCGTGGTTGTCGGCGAAGGATGGGTGCTGAAGCCGCTGGACGAAAGCCTAATGAATATGGAAATAGGCAAAGCCGCCACCGTAGAGATTCCCCCAGAAAAAGCCTTCGGCCCGAGAGATCCGGAAAAAATTAGGCGAGTTCCATTGAAGCAGTTAACCGCGCAGGGCGCAACTCCCGCCATCGGAATGCGCGTTGAATACAACGGCAAGATGGCTACTGTGCGCTCAATCGGTGCTGGCCGCGTGCTTCTCGACTTTAATCCGCCATTAGCAGGGAAAACGCTTGTCTACGAGGTTACGGTTAGCAAAAAACTTGAAACCAACGAGGAGAAAATCGCTGCCTTAATCCACCGAAGAATCCCCGTGGTGGACGCTGAAAAATTCAAATTTGCCATCCAAGAAAAAACCTTGACAATTGAAATGCCTGAAGACACATTCTACGTTGAAGGCGTCCAAATCGCAAAAAGGGGCATAGCCATGGATGTTCAAAGGTTTCTGCCTGAACTAGCGGAGATAAAGTTTGTTGAAACCTTCAAGAGCGAGCCGAAGCCAGCAGCTAAGCCGGAAGCCAAAACAGAGGCGCAGACGGAAACAAAAAGCTAAATCTCCATACCTTTCATCTATAACCTTTCAACTTATTACGCCCGTTGTCCTCGCTATTTTTTCGCATGCGCAACGATCCAGCTTCAGCTTATGGAAAATCGTGTATCTTTCTGGCCGCACGGATGCAGCTATTTCCAAAGCCTTAACCACGTCTTCGTCTTTCACTCCTAACTCGCTTGCCGTGGTAGGCGCGCCAATCCGCTTAAGCGCATCTCTGAGCCGTTTCCAATTTGCCCTGTGAAGGTAAGCAGACAAAATTGAGCCGACACCGCACTGTTCACCATGCATGCCATGCGGGCACTTCACCATGTCAAGAGCGTGACTGAACAGGTGTTCAGAGCCGCTGCATGGGCGGCTGCTGCCTGCAATGCTCATTGCCACGCCGCAGCTTATCAAAGCCTCCAAAAGCACCCTTAAACCCTCGTCGTTTCCAGGCTGTATTAACTCGGCATTTTTGATCACTAATCTGGCGCTCATTAGGGCAAGGCTAGCTGCGTATTCGCCATAATACTCGCCTTTTTCAGCGTGCGCTAGCTGCCAGTCCTTGACGGCTGTTACCTTTGCTATTACGTCGCCGCATCCGCTTATAACCGAGCGCCATGGCGCCTGCACGATTACTTCGGTATCCGCGATTATTGCCAAAGGCGCTTGCGCCATAATCGAGTAGGGCTTGTCTGCACCTTTAACCGAAGCCAACGGGCTTGCGATGCCATCATGAGAAAGCGTGGTAGGCACACTGATAAACGGGATGCCTTGTTTGCTTGCGCTTAATTTTGCAACGTCGATTTTGGTTCCGCCGCCTACACCGATCAGCACGCGAGGCTTCCACGTTTTTATTCTCTCCTCAACAATGGCTACGTCCTTTATTGTGGCGGTCTCAACCAGTAGCACATCCACAATCATGCCCGTCTGCGCGAGAAGGTCGCGAACTTGCTTTCCCGCAATCTCGTAGCTTTTCGCGCCTGCGATTATGAGGGCTGACCCGCTTAAGCCGAGCCTTTGCACTGCTTCCTTAATGCGGCTTAAATTGCCTTTTCCAACGATAACCTCTCGTGGAAGCTGCATGTAATGATATGGCGAAGACAAATCAACCACTTAGTTGCGTAGTCATAAATTTGCGGGATTAAGGTTTAAAGTTTTTGAGTCATTGCCCATTCTAGCGCTTAGAATGGGCCTTATAAAGCTATGCAAAAGCTTAAACATACTTTGCATCCTTGATATTGAATCGGAAAGTCTCTAGGTAACCTTGGGTTGCAGAAGTAAACTATTAACGGAGCGTGTGAGACCAGTGGATAAGCCTGAAGATGTTGAAGATCAATTAACTGCCACTGCTTTTCATACATACGTTTACTTGGTTAAAGCGGGAAAGCCTGTTGGGCCAAGAGAAGTGATGCGTGGGGCGAATCTCACGAGCCCAAGCGTAGCGTACAGGAATTTGCAGAAGCTTATGGATTTAGGTTTGGTGCTGAAGGATAAATATGGCAATTACGTGGCGAAGGAAAAGGTTGGGCTTAAAGGACACGTGTGGCTGGGAAGAACAATGGTTCCCAGGTTTATCGTTTTCGGATTTGTTTTTCTCGGTATTCTAATCACCGAAGTGGCAATATTGATTCCGCACTTGTTTTTTGAAACATCCATCGAAGGCTCGTTTTGGCTTCTAACAATAATAACAATTGTCGCCGCAGCAATTTTCCTATTTGAAGGTGCACGATTTAGGAAGCATAGCCGTTAAGCCCTCTAAACGCCCGCTTCGCTGTTCCGCAATTGGAATATTCTGTTCCCTAATTAGAACTAAATAGCCGGCGGCAATCAAGTAAATAGCGGAGAGCTGGCTGCGATGAGGAAATGGCTTCAAAAATACGCGGGTTCCCTTGAATTATGGATTTTCATCGTAATCTGCGTCTATTTCGGCTACGCACTTTATTTTTTGATATATGGCTTAGGGTTCAGCATACAATTAGCCTCGGACACTTACGTTTACAATTTGATATCGCAGAATCCGTGGTGGTGGGCAATTCTATACTACGGCAGCGAGAGCCTCGCTGGCGCAATCGGCTTAACTCTCCGTGTAATAGGCGGCCTTTTCGCTTTGCATGCAGCTTTCCTATTTTGGAGGAAAAAAGACGCGGCGATGCCTCTGATAAAGCGGAGGGCAAGCACAGCCCTGCTTATGGAAGCAGGATTTTACCTCTCGTTTATTCCTTCAGTAATCGCGGCTTTCGCGTATAATTTATCCACCGAGTACCTGTACTATTTTGACCATACCCCTGAGCGGATTATACTTTATGGTACCGCTATACCTTGCCTTGCAATGTCGGCTATTATACCGCCGCTTTTGCTGAAGCTGAGAGCAACGGTTAGGCAAAATGCGCCAAGCTTGGAAATCATGAAGTGGAGCTGCCTCGCCGCTGTTGGCTACTTGTTCACGGCTTTCTGGTTTAACTACTCAATGCTTTGGGCAGCAGCCATGGTGCCGTATCCGCATGCGCAAGGCAGATATGAGGCGGGAGTAAGCTTTCTTTTTGAGCCAGTTAACTTTGCGAGTTTCGTAATAACCGTTTTCGGCCTCTTCGCAATAGCCACAGCCGCGTTGGCGACCACTCTACCCGCCATCAAGAAACAGCCTACGAAACTAAGCCTCGGGCGCATAGGCGCGGTAATCACGGCTTTTGGCGGCTACTTCATATTCAACACAATAGTCTATTTTCTCACAGGCGGCTACGAGGCACATCCAAGCGTTTGGTACGAGGTAATAGGCCCCCTTCATAATCCCAATTTATGGTGCGCCGCGTTTATTCTCATAGGCTTGGCGGTGCTGGCGCGCAGCAAAATCAAGCAGAAGTAAACTTTTTGGGGACGCCGAGAATTTTAGGCTAATCCTTAATAGCTGCTTTCTGCCTTACTTTTTCTTTCAAACGTGTGATAATCGATGGTGGACGTTTGGATTCCCTACGGGAAAAGCGAAGTGTGCGCCAGAATTCCAGCCCGAAACCTTCTCGGCACAATCGAGCCTAAAGAGCAGGCTGGCGCGCCTGATGCAAGGGCGGAAATAGAAAGGGCTCTAAGAGAACCCATCGGTTCTAAGCGGCTAAGCGAAATCGCCAAGCCCGAGCATAAAGTCGCCATAGTAGTGGCTGGCGGAGCTAAACGCGGCTGGCGTAAAGGATGAGAATGTTACGGTCATCTTCGGCTGCGGCACACACAGGGCGGTTAAGCCGGAGGAAGCGGCAAGTTTGCTTGGCGAAGAAGCGCTGAAGCGCGTGAAAGCCATCAGCCATGACTGTAAGGCGCCAGACCTTGTGTACGTGGGCAAAACCAAAACTCATGACAACAAGGTTTACTTGAACCGTGTTTTCGCTGAAGCTGACGTTAAAGTGCTACTGGGCGATGTGGGCTTTCACTATTACGCGGGCTACGGCGGCGGACGCAAAAGCGTTTTGCCTGCGGTAGCAGGAGCGGAAACCATCCAGCACAACCATGCCATGCTTCTGCATGCCAGCGCAAGAACAGGCGTTTTGGAGGGAAACCCGGTTCATGTGGATATGACTGAGGCTGCGAGGCTGGCTAAAGTGGACTTCATCTTAAACGTGGTCACCAACAGCAAGGACGAGATTGTGAAGGCGTTCGCGGGCGATTTGGAGCTGGCGTTTACCGAGGCAGTTAAGCTTGTTGATGAGATGTACCGTGTGCCCGTAGATCAGCGCGCTGACATAGTGGTTGTGAGCGCAGGCGGCTACCCCGCTGACATAGACTTGTATCAAGCGTATAAGGCGGTGGATAACGCCTTAGAGGTTGCTAAGCGAAACGGCGTGATAATCCTAGTGGCAGAGTGCGTTGAGGGTCATGGCAACGCGGTTTTTTATGATTGGATGACCCGCTTAGGCGACCTGAAGAAGGTTGAACACGAGATAAAGCGTAACTTTGTTATGGGCGGTCATAAGGCGTATTACCTGCTGAGAGCGCTGCAGCGGCACCAGATAATCCTAGTTTCTTCAATGCCCGATTACTATGCCACAAACATCTTCAAATTGAAAACTGCACGCGCAGTCAATGACGCATTAAGCGAAGCGTTCAGGATGGCTGGCTCAGCCGCTAAGGTGTGGGTCATGCCCCACGGCGCCCTCACGTTGCCCGAAGTCAAATCAATTAACGGATAAACAGGCTCCAGAAAAAATAGATGCAAAGCAGTCTGCGGAAAAGTTTTATAGCCACCACCTGCTAATTATACTATTGGTTATAACTATGAACTGGGCGGTTTTGGCGATCGCCGCTCTGGTGGCAGTGTTTTTAATAGCACCGCTATACCCACTTAACGCAGAATATCCTACAATATTTATAGAGACGCCGGGGCCCTATCCGGCAGAAGTCTATCAGGAAACAAGTGTTCCTATAAAGGTTAAGCGCGAGTTCTCTCCTTTTGAGACAGAAAACAAATCTGTGGATATATATTATAGTTTAGACGGTGGCCCTAAAATAAAATTGAATATCACCAAATATGGAATTAGCTCAGACATTTTTGGGGTAGGAACCCTAGAGAATCTTACAGACGGTTACCATACGGTGGAAGCGTTCTCCACTGATACCCAAGGAAACATAATTTCGCATTCAATAACATTTCTGGTAAATACTACCATAAGATTCCCAGCATTCCTGATTTCTCCAATGAATATTACTTACCGCAACAAAAGAATACCATTAGCATACAATATTGATAACTCAAAATACATGATCTATTATTGTATAGATGACTATGGATACTACAAGGTAGAGGGCAACATAACTTTGCCCGAACTTCCTGAAGGCCAACATACAATCACGGCAAAAGCATATGACCTCAATGGCGTAATATACTCTAAACAAACAGTCTATTTCACCATAGATGCTACCAACCAATCGCCTACACCAACATTAACCCAGTCCCCCGAGTTTCAACATTCAGAACTTTTTCCGCCAATTCTTGTTGTAATAATTTTTGTAGCGTTAATAACAATTTTGGGTTTACTGGTCTACCTGAAGAAACGCAAGCGCTAAACGGAAAATGCCATCATCTTTTTTAAGCAGCAACTCTAGGATAGAACTTTGGATATATTTAGGCATACTTTACCCCTTAGCTCCAAGATGACATCTTGATGGGAAGTCAGAGAATGTGATACCCAATTCTTACAGTATTTTCTATTGAGACTTATCGTTTTCTGCAGTATTTTCTAGTAGGTGCTTTAGGCTTTTGTGAAGCTGTTCGAGGTTACTCGAGTAATCTATAATCTTGAGGATTTTAAGCAAAACCAATGTTTCTTCGTTTTCATAATTCAAGCGAATAATGCGCTTGTGTTCAGCGTAGCTTTGGGAAATTATTCCTTCTTGTTCCAAAACGCGCAGGTTACGGTCAACCTCATTATACGTGCTGTTAACCATCTGCACCAGCTTCATAATGGTGAGTTCTTTTTTCTCCGCTAGCGCCGTCAAAATTTTTCGGCGGCAAGATGATGCCAAAATCCTATTTCGCCTCATGTTTCTTACAACCTCGATGATATTTTTAGTTCCAAAAATTTGACATAGCAAAATAACCATAGGTGATATTACCAAACTTAAAATTTGGGTCCATTTTCTTTAGCCTATTGGTTTTTTTGAGAAGATGCTGAAAAGTGATCACTTATAAGCATTGCGATTGACGTGTTCAACATAAAAGCGAAAAAGATTCGAATTCAACTTATACTCTGCTTAAATTTGATACTTATGCAAGCAAATAGCAAAAAAGAGGCTGCCTGCATAACTATTTTTCATTGTTCAAATAAAATATGCTGGAAACAACTCCGAATTGGCTCTTAAAACACTTTTTCTATTTAACGTTACCTTTTGATGTAGAAATGTAAAAAAAAGACAAAGCCAGCTTTATCCGCACTTTTTAAATTAACATTTCCAAGCACTTTCCTATTTCCGAAACTTTTCTTCTTCCTTTTATACTTAATCCATGAAGGTATACTTGTGAAGCACTGTTTCTCTCAAACCAAGAAGAACTGTGCTTCATGTCTGGAGCTTACTGCTTCAGAGGTGTGTCACCGCCTAGCCCTAAGTGAAGGGCAGAAAGAGAACAAATGAAAACATGGAGACAAAAAAGATGATCAAAAAAGCAATCACTTGTCTTCTAATTATGATGATGACAATGATGATACTTGAAACACAATTTGCAAGCAGCATAGTGCAGCATATTACAGGCGCCAACTATTCTTACGTACAATATCAGTCTAACCCAGCGTTATATTTTCCACGTTTCGTAGAATGTTACCACACCACATACCCTGGGAATTCAGACAACACTGAGGTAGGAATTGGCGTAAAGGCGCTATACTACAGTCCGGACTATTTCAACTATGCATGGTGGGATTTTAATGCTCAGTACGGAAATGGAGATGTTGCCATGATTCCAGGCCTTATAATCGATCCATGTGTCAACGGCAACGATCACCATTACTATGCTTATTATGGGCAGCCATATTGGACAACACCGCCTACTCCACCGGGATGGCCAGGGGATCCATATCAATGCTGGTATGTTCATTATGAAATTGATCCTGGCGGAATCCCTGTATTCATAGGTTATAAAAGTTCAGTTGAGGGTTCTGTAACGGCTTTATTCTATCGTCCAAGTGATCCGCCATGGCCTCCGAATTTTGGACCTTGTTGGCAGCTAGATGCATATACACAGAATCCATATAATCCAAACGACCCCAATGGCTGGAGCTATTTGCATGCTTGGTATGGCGTATGACACGCAACAGCTTTAAGGAGATATTAAAATGAAAAAAATATTAAAGCAAAAAAAACGTTTACCGTTACTTTTGACCGCTATTACAGCGTTGATAATTCTTTCTTTGTTTGCGACAATATATGCTTACATACAGTTGACGCCATTCGGGAAACCAATTAATCGAGGTACGCCCTCCATCGAGCCGGCAAGCCCTGAATATTATTTTCAAGTCAAAATAGCGTACGCATATGCAGGTCCCCTGCCGCCAGACAAAGCTTCCTACGTAGACCCGGAAACTAACGAAACTTGGGTTAATACAAGTAAGTACCCGTCTTCAGTTTTCTTGGAATTCACACCCATTCCATCCATGACCAACTCTTGCGACGCAGTTGTCGAGGCATATGGAGTAAAAATAATAGCAGACACAGGGCCAACCGAATATTTTGGATGGACCGCCGGAACCGCAGATTATTATAAATTCACTCAAGACGACTTCGCCACTTTAAACAGTTACAGAGGCGACTTGATATATCATAGCACCTATACATTCAGAGGCGGCACTTGGTGCTATAACTGGGCAGCCGACAAGCCTGTTTTAAGCAAAACCATCGGCTCTGTCGGCAGTTATACAATGAACAGCACACTCACCCAGTCAAACCGTTCTGATTTATCCAGTGCAGGAATACCAAACGCTATCTCTGTAGAAGTCTACAGAATTGGATACATCACAATGACCAACGGCTCAGTTACCATACACGAAGACCCCACGGCAGACAGCAAGCCAGTAGCTTACGCTCAGCTTACTCGATATGGCGACGGCTTCATCTACAACACCATAGTGCCAAAAGAACAGCTATCACAAATTGACTTATTCCACCCTCCAATCTAACCGCACGAAAAACGCCTTTCACATCCCCAATTTTTTCCTCCCCGATCTACCCCGCTCTATTATTTTATAACTCGCTGGCCACAATATCATTTAATATAGAAAAATCATTAAGTGTAATAGCGGGTTAAGCGCAAGATTTAAGTTTTATCTGGCTTTTCTCGTTTAAGAAGGCGAACTCATGCAGCAGACATTCAAGTTGCGCAAATTCAAACCAGACGACCTGCAAAGCGTAATGCAAATCAACCGCCTATGCCTGCCAGAGAACTACACAGACTACTTCTTCATTGACCTATACCAGCGGTTTCCCGAAACCTTCATTGTCGCAGAAGAAAACGGGAAAATAATCGGCTACATAATGTGCCGCATCGAAGTTGGCCTCTCAAACCTCGGATTAGGCGGCTTAATACGCAAAGGCCACGTGGTCTCAATTGCCGTTTTACCTGAAGGCAGACGCAAAGGCGTGGCGCAAGCGCTGATGACGGCAGCGATGGAGGGCATGCGCTATTATAAGGCGAAGCAGTGCTATTTGGAGGTTAGAGTAACCAACGTAGCAGGCATTTCGCTTTACAAGAAGCTCGGGTTTGAAATAAGCCGAACAATTGAAGGATATTACTCCGACGGCGAAAACGCCTATTTAATGACAAAGAAACTATAGACAAAACCGCCCTTTTCACAAGCGCTATTGCCTAAGTGACCCGCAGCTTTTTCAAGTAACCGATACAAGCAACCACAAAGCGCCTTTGATTGGCAGCAACCCAAGTTTCAGCTTCGGACTTTGCACGAAAGAAAAATATAGCTTAAAGTTGCCCTTAAGTATATGCCAGCCGACCCCGCAGTGTTCACGCTTTTCCAAGTAGGATTGTTAATCGTGGTCGCCTCCATCTGCTCGGAGCTATTTAGAAAATTCAAGCTTCCCGGCGTAATCGGCGCCATCTTGGTTGGCCTTTTCATCGGCGGACCCGGTGGACTTGGGCTTATAAGGGATGTCACGGTTATCAATTTACTTGCAAGTTTAGGCGCCATTCTAATACTTTTCACCACGGGATTGGAGTTTGACGCTTCATCCTTCTGGAAAGTAGGCAAAACAGCCTTCCTCGTAACCACAATCGGCGTCATACTATCCATTTTGCTTGGCTATGGCGTTGGGCTAGCCTTAGGCTTCTCGTGGCAAGCCGCGTTTCTCTTAGGAGCTGTTTTGGCGCCCAGCGGAACAAGTGTGATAGCAGCAATGCTCAGCTATGAGGGCATTGTCGAAACAAAAATTGGCTCCACCCTGCTTACCGCAGTTATACTCGACGACATTGAAGGCATCCTAATACTTACAATAGCCTTAAGCGCAATCGCTAAAGGCACGCTTTCCGCGTCAAACCTAATCAGCATCACTATTGTCGCCTCATTGTTTATTTTCGTGTCCATTTACATTGGCAGCAAAATCTTGCCCTTTGTGATAAAACGGCTACAGGGATTCGTCTCCGACGAGTTCCTCTTCATAATTCTTCTCGGTTTAGGCTTAATGCTGGCTTTCGCTGCAACTATGTTTGGCTTATCCGCCATAACAGGCGCTTTCATAATGGGCGCTATAATTCCCTATCCAAAAATTGGCGAGAAACTCGCAGAAAAAATCTCCATTATGAAGGAACTTTTCGCCGCCATATTCTTCACCAGCATAGGCCTCGCAATCAGCCCAATAGGCATGGTAACTGTCCTCCCAGCAGGCGTGATTATTCTGGGAACCGCTATTTTCGCACGGTTAATTGGCGGCTTAATAGGCGGCCACGCCGCTGGTTTCCGCGGCAAAACTTTATGGACAGTAACTGTGGGTTTGGCGGTAAGAGCGGAAATGTCGTTCATAATTGCCTATGAAGGAGTAACTGCGGGAATAGTGCCTGCAAACTTCTTAACGTTAACGGCAATTGCAGTAATCGGCTCGATGATAATTGTTCTCCCGCTTTTCTCAAAGCTAATCAAAAACAATCAGGAACAGCAAACCATAGAAAGAGCATAAACAGCGGGCTGCTGCACCATGGCGCGGTTCTAAGTTGAAAACCACAAAATGAAAAACGCATGCCACACACTTCTTACGAAGCCGAATCCGCATCTAACCGTAGCAGTAAATATTTTATTTTGGAAATTGTTATAGCAAGCCCTCTAATAATCAAAGCTCCAAAGTTAGGAGAACCAAAATCATGGCGAATAAAATAGCTATTATGAGCCGAAAAAAAAGAATCGCGCTTATAGCGCACGACAATAAGAAAGAAGATCTGCTTGAGTGGGTTAAATTTAACAAGGGCACTCTGCTCCAGCATGAGCTTTTCGCCACAGGAACCACGGGCAAACTTTTAGAAAAAGAGCTAGGCGCTAAAATAACCATCTTCGAAAGCGGCCCTCTAGGCGGCGACCAGCAAATAGGCGCGCGTATAGCGGAAGGATGCATAGACTTCCTAATTTTCTTCTGGGATCCGCTGTCGCCTCTGCCGCATGACCCTGACATTAAGGCGTTACTGCGCATCGCCGTAGTCTGGAACATACCAATAGCCTGCAACAGAGCCTCCGCCGACTTCCTAATCTCCTCGCCACTAATGAACCAAGAATACCCCAGAATCCTGCCAGACTATGAAGGATACAAGCAAAGATTCAGAAGCCAGTATTAATTAAAGTGCCTTTATTATAGGGCACAAACTCCCTGATCTGCTCTATTGATACCTTGCCAATTTTTTCACGCTGCTCCTTCGGCAACTTAGCCATCAAAGCCTGCAAAACCCGCTTAAGAAACTCTTTCCCAGAAAAATCTCCCGGCACAACCGTAACGTAAACTTTCGTTTGGGCTTTAACCGCGTCCAATGGACCGCCTATGAACCTTGTTTCGCCATCTGCAGTCACGCCTATGGCAACCCTAAGCGGCACACCACGCAGCCAGTTGCGCTTTCCGCTGACGGCAAAAGCGCCATGCGGCACGTATTCGCCTGAAGGACCACTTTTGCTTAGCTGATCGGGCCTAACCCAGTAAACATCCACTGCCGCGGCGCCTTCACGCCAAGCCCTGGAAAGCGCAGCCGCGAACTCGCCTGCCTCACGCAGCGCCTGCTCAGTTGGCGCTTTGCCTTCAGTTTTAACCACAACGAATGGGGCGCCGGCAACGTCGGCGTGGAAAACGGCGTCTTCCGCTACGGCGTACTTTTTGACGAGAACTTCGTTGCTGACTGCGTCTTTACCTGCTACCACCAGAAACCCGTCTGAGGACTTGAACCAGCGGAATTTCTCATACCACTCCTTGCGCGTTACCTTACGCTTAACAAGCTGCTCCAAGAGTTCCTGCGGCTT
Organism: Candidatus Bathyarchaeales archaeon; assembly: GCA_049718365.1. Classification (GTDB taxonomy): domain Archaea; phylum Thermoproteota; class Bathyarchaeia; order Bathyarchaeales; family Bathycorpusculaceae; genus JAOAIV01. Next base: position 1,287 of record JBNARN010000020.1, on the reverse strand, counting down.
ATGAGCTTTCAATGCCTCTGCGTCGCTAAGCTGCTGCTCAATCTCCGCCAGCTTTCTACGGGACTCTTCTAGAGCGGTTAAGGCGCCAGCGGATTTCTGCTTAGCTTTTTTGCCCCGCTCATAATACTCGGCTGCGTTCTCAAACAATGTTTTACGCAGATTCAGGCTGAACCGCAACGTGTCTACGCAGACGTTAACCATAAGGTTCCGCTCATCAAAAGACTCGACAAGCGCTTCAGGTGTTCTGCCAGACTTTTTAGCGGCTGAAATTTCTGCAATGAGCTCTTTCCAGTCGCGGCCTTCATTCGTGGCTGCTGTAAATTTTTCCAAAAGATTTTGAAGTTCACTTGAATGAGCATAAATCACGTCGCCGATGCGTCTGTCAAGTTCCGCCTTAGCTTCAGCATCATGCAAAGCTTGCTCCTGCTCGGCGATTACCCGCTTAAGACGATTTGCATCTTGCTGTAGCTTTTCAACCTGCGTGTTCGCTGCAGCCTGCTCAGCCGCGGTGACTTTAAGATAAAACTCGTCTAATGCCTCGTTGAAACTGCTGTAACGCTTATACTGAAACGTTTCATAACGTTTAAGCTTGAACGGCACGACATCAAGAAAGCTGCCATCCTCGGCCAGAACTATGCTGGGCTCCGTCTTAGAGGCTGAAACAGCTGAAAGTAAACTTTGCAGCGCAGTGTACACGGCTTTAAGCTCGGACGCGGCTAGCGAATTGCAGAGCCGGGTTTTTTCAACATTCGCCCTGAGCAGAATTTCTTCCGCGTAGAAGCCGCCTATTCCGAGGAGGCGTGCCAGCGCCCTGACAACTTCCACATCTCCAAGGGCCTTTAACGATTGGGTAAGCTCGTCTTCTGTTACTTTAAACGGGTTCTTACCAGCTGAAGGCGGAAACTGGAACAGCTCGTTTCGGAGGATGCTGCGGTCGCGCATACGCTTGAAGATTAACGCTTGCAGTATCTCGCCTTTTTCTCCTGTTAGGATTATGTTGCCTTCACCGAAAAGCTCCAAGATAAGGCGGAGTACACCATCTTTTGTTTTGAAGTGTATGATAGCGATTCTTTCAAATTCATGCTGTTCAGCGTCAGCTACCCAAGCACCACGCAGATGCTTCCGCAAACCCATGCAGAACGCCGGCGGAACTTGAGGTGGCTCAAAAGCGTAAGCGGTTAAGTGGAGCCGTTCTCCAGCTTCGATGATTAGGCGCAGCGGCGGCTGCTCTGCCTTATGCAGTTTAAACAGCAGCGTTTTGGCGTCAAGCTGGTAAATGTTGTTAAC
>JBNARN010000019.1:0-18903 GCA_049718365.1 Candidatus Bathyarchaeales archaeon | reverse complement strand
TGAATGCGGAATATGCGGTAGGGTTCTCAGCGTTGCTTACATGCGGAGATGCCAGAGGTGCAAGCGGCTTTTCTGCCGAGATTGCATGGTGCCCGACGTCGCCACGGGAGACCCAACCGTGCTGCTTTGTTTGCATTGTGCCAGACGCGTGGTTTCGCCGCCGTCACGGTCTAAGTATGGCGGGCTTACGGCGCATTTGAAGTTTCGCGGCGCCTTCACGAAACTTGTGAAACTCTCTTTTGCCCGAATAGACGGTTTGATTGGCACTAATCTTCCGATGAGCGCTTATAGAGAGGAGAAGTGGTGGAGCAATTCGCCGTCGAGCGCGCATGCGCGGGCTTGGCTTGATGCCGGCTGGGAAGTGCAGGAAGTAAACCTGCAAGAGGGTTATGTGGTCTTCAAAAAAGTCCGCGAGGTGCCCTCGAAAAAGCTTAAGCGTGCCAAGGAAGACGAGGCTAAGCCCTTCACTCCTGTCCCTGTGCACTCGCCGAAGCGTAAGCCGCCGTCAAAGACGAAGGTTTCAAAGCTTTACGCGCGGATTAAGAATCTGGAGCGGCAGCGTGCGGCAAGCCGTGGCATTCGAGGTTTTAAGCCGCGTCCACCGCATGAGAAGCAGCTTTTTAGGCCTGATGAGAAACCCCAATAAGCCGTTCAAGCATAAATGCGGAGCGATGTGGCGCGTATGGTTGGGCATGTTGTTGGCTTGGATATAGCAGAAGCCTATGAGCGCTTAAGGGCTATTCTGCTCAGTAAAGGCTGCGAGATAATTGCTGAGGAACCGCCAACGTCTATTTCCGTTAAGCATGGTTCGCTGTGGGGGATTTCACCTAGAACCGCCAAGAAAATCGTTTGCTATCGCCTGTCCCCGTCTGATTCTGGAACCTGCATCGCTTATTCTTCCTCGCTGTCTCCTGACTGGAAGAACCTGACGGCAGTCGGCAGTGTGCTTGCGGTTGTGATGGTGGCTGTTTGCTGGTGGATTGCCGCGGATTTGGATGCGTTCATGTTAACGCAGCAGCCTAGTTACTGGAGTTGGATAGCCACGGTTAATGGTTACGTGGATTTTCAGGTGGGGCGAATGTTTTCGGGTTTAGCGAGGGGGCTTGCAGTTTTTTTGGTGCTTGTGATAGGGCTAGAAGCGGCGGTTGCTGTTTACGTGTATTTGCGGTTAGATGTGTTTGCGGAAGAGACTTTGAAGGCGTTTTGATGGAGAAGCTTAAAATAGCTTTTTTTATGAAACTACTGGCGGGGCGGTCGTCGTCTAGTTGGTTTAGGACACAAGCCTTCCAAGCTTGCGATCCCGGGTTCGAATCCCGGCGACCGCACCAATACGCTGAAACTTATTTGGCTTGGATTCGGATTTCGTTTTGATGTTTGGTTGTTTTGGTTTTGGGTTTGTGGTGCCGTTTTTGTGTATGTCGTTTACGGATATTCTTTGTTGGAATTTAGTTTGAATTCAGATGGAGGAGCTGTAGTTGAGTTTTAAAGGGTGAAACATGAAACGCAATATTAAATCGTGCGACAAAAGATATTTATAATTGCCACACAATCACCTACATAAAAGGTGAAATAAAATAATGCACAAGCTACTAAAAAGCCGAAAAGCCCTAAGCACAGCAGTAACCACACTAATCATACTCGTCGTATCAGTGCTACTGGCAACCGTAGTAGTCTACTTTGCCATCAACGTTGTGAGCACGAGGGTTCAGGAAGAGAGCTTGCACTTGACTAAGCAGCATGTCTGGTACGACCTCACAAACGGCGGTCAAGCAGCGATTATGATAATTAACACAGGCGGCAGAGACGTCGTCATAGACAAAATAACAATAAGAGGACAAGCAGCAGACTGGGGAAACGTAATCTACTGCATTACGTCAGGAGCAATATCCGCAGACTTGCCACATAATGCGTCAGCAACTCTTGGCGCAGGAGACATAACCATCGGCGGTAAAGCCTATACTTTCGTTCAAGCAACTGATGATATCACTTTGAAGTCAGGCTACACAGCCATAATCTACATCGACGACCCAGACAGCATAGCGCTTAATGATATAGGCGTAACTGTAAGCATAGCAATCTATACGGCTAATGCGGTTCACTACCGAGAAGCAAACGTTGAAGCAGTAGTCGCATAACCACCATAAGCCTTAATCGCCCAAACGCATCTTTCTTTTTTGCATCTTTCTTTTTTTATTCAAATTATGTGTAGCTTTGTTCTACACACAAATCCAATTATCCCAATTTTGCTTTTCTCTTTTTTCAAGGAGATCAAAAAAATGAAAAACATACTAAGAAACCGTTGGGCTCTTAGCACGGCAGTAACGACATTGATAATTCTGGTAGTTTCAGTGCTTTTAGCTGGAGTAGTGACATACTTTGCCATCAACGTTGTGAGCACGAGGGTTCAGGAAGAGAGCTTGCACTTGACTAAGCAGCATGTCTGGTACGACCTCACAAACGGCGGTCAAGCAGCGATTATGATAATTAACACAGGCGGCAGAGACGTCGTCATAGACAAAATAACAATAAGAGGACAAGAAGCACCATGGTCAAAAGTGGTCTACTGCATCACCACAGACGCAATATCCTCAGATCTAGAGTATGTCTCGAGCTTTGGTGCGGGAAACATAGAAATCGGCAATGCAAATTACACGTTTGTTCAGGCAACTGATGACATTACTTTGAAGTCAGGCTACACAGCCATAATCTACATCGACGACCCAGACAGCATCTCAATGAACGACATCGGCTTGACAGTTGCTATAACCGTATTCACTTCGCAAGCAATGCACTACAAAGAGACCAACGTTGAAGCAGTCGTAAGAAGCTAATTCAGATAGCTCTCCCCCAACAATCTTTTTTCTTTTTTTGAAGAACCTTTTTGCACTATTAAAAAAAGCTAAACAAGGAGATCTAAAGTTGGTTAAACCAAACACGCTAGAAAAGGGGTTTTTAATTGTTATCAAAATCATATGTAGCGTTCTTCTACACACAAACGACTTAATCAATTCTCTTCACCATTTTTGTTTCAGCAAATTGCCCCCGAGGAAGCAGCTGAATTTGACAAGTAACAGATGGTCAATTCCATATTTTCTCAAATCGAGAAGGGCACTTGCTGTTCCAGTCACCTTCTTAATCCTTTTTGCGTCCATGTTAGGCGTAATCTCATTCACATATTACTTTGCAATAGAAAAAGTAAACACCCACAGCTCAACACTCAAAATTGCAACCGCAAAACAAGACATGCTATCCTTAGACGAAAAGCTATGCTCCGCTCTGTGGCATTCAGGTTCAACCTGCACATTTGAATTCAGCGATTCAGGCGGAAAATTAAACATCCAACCAGACGCTAACGCTTTAATTATAAACGTCACCGACAACAACGAAGTTGCCGCCACCATTTTCAACGAAACCGTAGGGCAGGTTGTATATGAACTACCATACTCTCGAACAGCCGACATAGGCCTTTTTTTGAGGGGAGACAGCCGAACCATAACCAACCAAAGCAGCGCGCTCATTACTCAATTGTTTATCAGAAACGGGAAGCAGCATCCTGAAATCCTATTACGCTACCGCCCAATAGTGTCCTACACCACTGCGGGAGTAGAAAACGATAGGGCAGTCAACAACGTGCGCATTTACGTAGTCAACTTGAACGCTTCGGATGCAATCGCGCTGTACGGAAAGGTTCCGCTAAAAATAACCTGCGTTAGCACGCAGATAATGACCACCACTTATACCCTTTCATATCAACCTGAAACTTTGAAGATAACTTCAATTATAGACGGCTTAAGCAATCAAGTTTCTATTCCAATCGCAAGCACCACAAGCGGCGCTGTCATCAACATTGAAACTGTTCTCTGCAACATCGCAATACAGATGGGAGTGAGGTAAACTTGCCGTCGATAGTTCCAGGTTACATTTACACTATATTTGCGTCAATCGCCGTGGGTGCGATAGTTATTTGCGCCTGCGGCGCCTCAATGCTTAACTTGAGAACTGAAGTGGAAAAACAGCAGCTGCTAAACGTGGCAGAATACATTTCCACAGAGAGCATGGCGCTTATTTCACAAGCAAAAGCAGGCAATGTGTCCTCATCGGTGCGCTTACATGTTCCCTCATCAATAGGCGACAAAAATTACTGGATAAAAATTTCAAATAACTCGTTCAGTGCCTGGGTTGAAGCGGGTTTCGGCGTAGTTGTCACATCAAGCGAACGACGTGTATGCATACCCGCGGAAGTTTCAGCGTCAGGCAGCTACATAAGCACTTCAGGAATCGCTACATTAGCTTGTCACGCCGACGCTTCCGGCGTTTACTTAACTCTTTCTGGAGGTAACTGAGATGCTGTTTAAAAAGAAAAAAGATGAGGAAACTGAAGAAAAAGACACAATCCCCGAAGAAGAGCTGATAGGGCTTCTGGGCATTCAAGGCTATCGCGCGCCAGAAGGCTACGTTCAAATCGAAAGTTACCCTCTCAAACCCCCATATTCCTACGCTTGGATTTTTCAAGAAGAAGCCGAAGGCAGTTTTCTCTACGTTGTCGATGAACTTGCTATGACAAAAGAGGAAAGAGAATCATACAAACGGCTGCGGAACATCCTAGAATACGAGTTAAAAGCGCCGAGAGCAGACGAAACACTTGCAGAATCGTTTAACCGACAACTGCCCGGCATAATTGACGAGCATCAAAAAGCCTTCGAAGAAATCGACCAAATCGGTTTAAGAAAAATCCTATATTATCTTGAAAGAGACCTTGTCGGATACGGAAAAATTGACCCGTTGATGCGGGATCCATTCATTGAAGACATCAGCTGCCTGGGAACAGGCAAACCCGTCTATCTGTGGCATAGAAAATACGAAAACATGCGGACAAACATTGTTTTCAACGACGAAGAAGAATTAGACGACTTCGTGACAAGGATAGTGCACAGGCAAGGCAAGCATATCAGCATAGCTCATCCAATCGTAGATTTAACTCTCCCAGGAAAGCACAGGCTTGCCGTCTCTTTCGGGAAAGAAACCACTCCTGCGGGGACAAGTTTCACTATTAGAAAATTCAGAGAAGACCCCATAACCATTGTAGACTTGATAATGAATGAAACTATCGACGCGTCAATCGGCGCTTATCTGTGGATGCTTATGGAAAATAAAATGTCTGTCATGATAGTTGGTCCCACAGGCGCCGGTAAGACGACGGCCCTCAACGCCATCGCGTGTCTCGTGCGCCCTGACTTCAAAATCATCTCAGTCGAGGAAGTTGCTGAAATCAATCTGCCCCAAGAAAACTGGGTGTCAACAATTTCCCGACCTGGATTCGGAAACGAAAGCGAGGGTGAAGTTTCGCTTTATGACCTTATCAAATCAGCTGTGCGGCATCGCCCTGCGCTTATTCTCGTGGGCGAGGTCAGAGGTGAAGAAGCTTACGTTCTTTTCCAAGCCTTAGCTACGGGGCACGGTGGACTCTGCACAATGCACGCAGAAGACGTTGAAGCTGCAATTACGCGTCTGACGCAGCCACCCATGAATATTCCTCGTGGAATAATTCCGCTGATGAACTGCATAATAGTTGTCAAGCAAGTGAAAGCACCAAGCTTTGCCCCCTTTGAAAAGCGGACTTCAAGTCGGAAATTCGTAAGAATCTCGGAGATAAATTCAAGCGGAGACGTCCATGACGTATTCACGTGGAACCCTTCAGTGGATGCTTTTCAACAGGATCTTGATCAAAGTTACCTTCTGGCAAAGATAGCTAAGACACTCAATGTTCCCCTCAGCGTGGTCATTCAGGAACTTGAGCGGCGTAAACAAATTCTGTTGAAAATGGTTGAGAAGAACCTTCGCGACTTCAGAAGCGTACACAAAGCGCTGAACAGCACCATTAACGAGCCTGATTTGACGGGTAAAAAGCTTTGAGAGGAGCGGTGGCAAATGAAAGCGCCTCCAGGGTTCATCGGCAAATTGTTCAGTCTAGTAGCAAAGGCCGCTAGTGAAGAGAAAGAAAAGATCGAGCGTGAATTGCCCTTCGTAGTGATGATATTTACTATGCTGGCTGCCAGCGGAGTATCAGCTTATGACAGCTGGAAGAAAATGCGCAAGTTATCCTTCCTGCCTGCTTTCAAAAAAGAAGCAGACGAGGTGGTGCGGCAAGTAGAGGTCTTAGGAAAAGACCTGTTAACGGTTATGCATCAGCGAGCTGAAAACACAAACTCCAAACTTTACAGAAATTTCTTGGGCGGCTTTGTGGCTTCCGTGAGAAGCGGCGGAAAAATAGTTGACTATATGAAAAGCGAGCTGAAAGCTATTTTCGAGCTTAGGCACAATGCCATGACGCGTTCTATTGAGAAAATAGCCACTCTAATTGAGGCTTACACCGTCATGCTAATCGTGGTGCTGTGCGCGTATATTCTCTTCGTTGTCTTCGCGTCAACAAACACGCTGGAACTGCTGGCAAAAACTTCGATAAGCATTTCGCCTGTCCTGTCTTATCTCACAGCATTCGTTATCATGCCTGTAATGTCCTTAATCTTCATATTAGCCGCGCATAACCTGCAGAAAAGTGCTTTTGAAGAGCTGCAAGAGCTGTACAAGAAAGCCGCGATTCTCATCATAGCAGTTGGCGTAGCTTTGGCCTGTTTCGTTTTAGTACCCTCGCTGACGGAGGCAATACGGCCGCTTGGGTTGCCTGAAATAGTCACAATTGGCTTAGTTGCTGCATCGTTGCCGCCTGCTATTCAATATTTTAGAATGGCGAGGATAAACTACAACGCTGAGGATTCAATTCCCCGCTTCATTAGAGACGTAACTGAATCGCAAAAAATAGGTCTCTCCCCTGAGAAGAGCATAATACACGCTACAAAGCGCAAAGATCACGGTTCATTCACAAAGTTTCTGGAACTAATGCGCAGTCAATTAGAGTGGGGTGTTTCCTTAAGGAAGACATTCAGCAATTTGCGCAGGGAAATAAAAAGCTGGTTTGTTATCCTAAATTTCGCGATGATGATTGAAACAGTTGAAATTGGTGGAAATTCAACTGAGTCTCTGGAGATACTTTCTGAATACAGCGAGAAGGAACGTGAGCTGCAGATTAACAGGCGCGCCTTGCTAAAGCCATATATCATTCTCGCTTTCATATGGAGCATACTAATCGCCGTAACAACCACAATCGTAGCTTTAACCACGTACATGATGACATCAGTCGTTAGCACCAGCCTTTCCACAGTTGCTTTGATAGCTATGCAAGATCAGTTACGCATGTTTTCCGTGGGCATAATTCTTCAATGTTGGATTTCAGGGTTCTTCATCGGCAAGATAAGCGAAGGCAACTTTGGCGCCGGCTTCCAATATTCTGCAATGTTAGCGGCAACCGCTTATCTCTCGTTAGTGTTGTCTCAACAGTTCCTTTCAGGCATGTTCGGCATTTCGGTTCCAGCAACGTGACTTGGAGGGGGAAGAACGCCAACAATTTCCATCGACACCTATTTCGCATGTGCACTCCTAGTTTCCGTTGCCTTACTTGCAACTGCTTCTTTAGCTGGAACAATGCAGCCGCGTATAGATGACTTGAAAAACTTGAATAAGGATGACTACTTGAGAGCAATAGCAGAGCATATAGTGACAAGTTGTGGAACGCCAGTAGATTGGGGCTCAAGTAACACTGTTCCAGCAGCCTTTGGATTGGCAGATTATGATTCTCCATACCTTTACAAGTTGGATGTTGACAAAATCTGCAGACTAAACAGTGAAAACGGCTATGCGCTGTCGTACCCTCAAGTAGCCAAGTCGGCAAGACTGACTAACATCGCTGTGGGCATATCAATTTCTCAAATGCTATCGATAACAGTCATGCCTTCCGCCAACACCTCCATAGGTGACGCAACAGAGTACACATTCAAGATTTTAGTAAGCCAAGCCTCGGCACCGGCAAGTGCAAATCTCCATTGCTATGTTGTCGCCAAGGATTTTTTAAGCGATGTTCTCAATGCCACGACAAATGCCGGTGTTGGCTACGTGAGTGTCCAGATACCTAACTCCGCTAGTGGACCTGCACTTCTCATAGTTTTTGCACGAGCCACATTTGACGACAGAATAACTGCCTATGAAGCCTATTCTTTTGCTCATCTAGCGCAGAACCCAGCGCCAAACCATACTTTTCTAAAACTAAGCCCGCTGAATTACACGTTAACTTTGGGCATGAACTTTCAGAACATAACAATCGCACAGGCTTACGCTTTCTCTTATGCTTACCAAGCAAACCTTACCTTGATTGATGCTGCCACGTATGGTATTCCCGCGTTTTTGGACAAAAGTCCCATAATCCTTGTGCTTGCTGGGCTGAATAGCACCGACTTTTTTATAGAATGGGCTTCTTATCCCAGCGTTCCGTTAGCCTTTGGCTCAAGCTTCAGCGGCTCTGGAAAAAACGTTTTCTTATACATCGTAACCATCAAAGAAACACTTTATGAATTGACTTTAAGCTTTGGAGACGTGGTTGAGTGAAGTCGCTGAGGAAAAACTGCGGCGGCCAAATACGTGTAATTGAAGCGTTTTTCGCCTCTATTCTGCTGCTGTCATCCTTAACTTTAATTCAGGCTACGCAGAGCAGCTCAAGCGATTCTACGAATACACTTGTTTCTATGGGGTATAATGTGCTCTTGAGCTTGGACAGTAACGGGCACTTGGCTAGTTTAGTTAGTAACAAAAGCTGGGCAAGCCTCAAGAGTGCTGTTCAATCTTCTCTATCGCCTATGGTATGGTTTAACCTTACAGTTCTCGATGAGAACATGATTTGCATTAATGATGTCCCAATCTGTAGCGGCAGCGCTGTCAGCGACAAAATAGTGTCGGTGAATTATGTATGCGTCAGCACAAGTGGCAACTATGCGGTTTATGTTCTTAGATTACAACTTGCATTGGTAGATTAGCATGAAGAACCGTAATTTGCGCCGCAACAATTCTGGTCAAGTTCTTATTATAGTCTCTTTGATACTGACCCTGCTTATACTCTCCACGGCGCTTTATGTTATCGAAACCGAAAAGGACACAGCAGCATATGCTACTAGAGCAGAGTATGCATTCTCAGCGTACAAACAGGGCGTTATACACACCGTAATAAGCGCATTGTCCAACATCACGAATGGCGGAGACGCTGACATCTTGATTACAGATTTAAGCCAATTTAAGTCCGTGGTTACCAACAACTCATTTAATGCGTTTTTCAAAATGGAATTCACCCTTTCCAACACAACGCCTTATCAAGGCGGCATCTGGATAAATTGGGATTCCAACGGCAGAGGAATTTCAAGCGCATGTGCCAATTTTATCTTTAATTCCTCAGGACCTACGGCAACTTACTATTCTGAATATACTGTTAACGTAACATCCGAAATTACTATAACTGGAAAATACACCATGTTAAACGAATCGCTTAAGCAGGCTACTGTAGCATGCACGGTTTTTAACGAGGGCAAGCCCGCTTTAGCACAAAATTTCACGGTTTACTACGAGAAAGACGGCGCATTTCCACCTGAAGAATGGGTGCAAGTCGTAGCGCCCAGTATAACTGATTATGGAAACGGTACTTACGTTTTATCTTTCACAGCTGAAACCACAAATCCCAGCGACCCGCTGATAATTTCAGTACACTGCCATGATCTGCGGGGCATATTTATTAGGGCAAATGTAACCTGCGCGCAAGTGTAGCCGGCATACAACGGTTATTTCCGCTCATCAGATGTGTATCCATAATCATTATGGCGAATCATAATTGAGGGTTCATAAGTAATAAATCGATTTCAGAACGAGATTGCTACGATAAAAATGAAAAGCGATACAAACATTCCGTGTTCCAGTTGCATATTTTGGAATCAAGAAAAGAAGAGTTTTTCCTGTAACCCCCACGGTTGCAAACGACTTTCTGACTGGCTTCTAAAGTATGCGAAAGACAATGTTGTCAAGCCAGAGAATAAAACCGTTCAATATATAGTCTAAAGCATCTTTTTTCTTTACACGCGCTTGCTAGTTTCTCATCTATGGAGCACGTTGCATCCATAATAATAAAATACTGCTACTACTCAAGCATATTAAAACTGGAATTTATCATACAGAAAGGGCGATGGGATGCAGAAAAGTGGAAGAGCGTGCGCTGTGCTTTTTCTGGTTTTAGCAATATGCGCCATCTTGATTTTACAGGAGGGTGCTGCGAATCCTTCTGCCTCGGCATCGTTGGGCCAAACGCTCTTTAAAGAAGCAACTGTGCTTTGGGAAAGGACTTATGGCGGAGCAGGCGACGACAGAGCTTTCTGCTTGGCATCTTCGAAACACGGCTTTGTAGTCGCCGGTTCTTCCGCGTCGCTTGAAATAGGCAAGACGGCTGGTTGGGTTTTACAGCTTGATTATGATGGAAATATGCTTTGGAACCGAACGTTTATAGAGGAAGCAGAAAGCGAGTTTAGATATGTCCTCAGCTTGGATGACGGCTTCCTACTTGTTGGAAACATATTTCTCCCTTCAGGTGCTGTTGATGGATATGTGGCGGAAATAGATAGCTTAGGGAATTTGAAGTGGAACGTTACCTTGGACAACGGAAAAACCGATAAACTGTTTTCAGCATCTAAAGCGCAAGATGGCTTTGTACTTGTAGGCTTGTCCGACTCGTTCAGCGACAACTCTGATGTTTGGGTTGTTAAAATTAACGGAAGCGGCGCGATTGTTTGGAACAAAACTTATGGGTGGACCATGGAAGACGCGGGAAGAGCAGTCATATCAACCGAAGACAACAACTTCATAGTAGCAGGCTACACAAATTCCATTGGAAACGGAGACTATGATTTTCTGTTGCTGAAAATTGACAATTCAGGTAATCTGTTGTGGACCAAGACATATGGTGGAGCACAAAGCGACAAGGCTTACGCGCTGGCAAAGACCGCAAACGAATGCCTAATTGTGGGGGATACACGTTCAAAGGGAGAAGGCGAAAGTGACGCATGGATAATAAAGGCTGATTTAAACGGGGCGCTAATCTGGGAGACGACTGTAGGCGGCAAAGGCTTCGATATGCCCACATGCGTTGCCTGCTCGAAAGATGGAGGGTACTTAATTGGCGGTTTCACTTTCTCATTCGGAGAGGGCATGAGGGATTTTTGGTTGTTCAAAATTGATGAGGCAGGTCGGCTTCTGTGGGGTAGCACCGTTGGCAGAAGCGCCTATGAAGAAGCCTACGGCGTGCTGGATGTTGCAGAGAACGAGTATGTCATGGCGGGTTGGACAAACTCGATAGGGAAAGGGTACTATGACTTCTACATCGTGAAAATTCGCATTGAAAATGAAAATGGATTGCTGCCTGTTTACCAGTTAATTTTTTCAGCCTTAGCTACGGCAATATTAGCGCTTTCTCTGCTGCTTTTGTTAATTAAACGTCGCGGTAATAGAAAAATTTCAGGCAGCGATGGGCACTCTGGTTTGAAACAGAGCAACCATTCGCTTTAAGCTATTGTTTCCTGCAGTTTATCTTCTGTTTGCATCAACTTAGCGAACAGTATCTGCAAAATCCAAATGAACGCGCTGTAGTTTGTCCAAATCGCCGCGGTTCTATCCTTCTTTTTGTCACCGTCTTGATCGGAACTGCTGCTCTCTTGGAATGCGATTAGCACCTCTTTTCTATCTGAAATAATGAAGCCTGGGAGATTTTGAACCTCAACCATGCGGTATTGGTTTCTCGGCCATTGTATCTGCTCCATGAAGAAAACGCTTTTCGGCGAGTTCTCGATGAGCAGGGTGATGTCAAGTTTACCCAGCTTCTTTTTCAGTTTATCTGTGAAGTCGCTATAGTACAATTGTCCCAAGTAATCAGCTGGAGCGAATATCTGAATTTCTTTTTCTGTCGTTTTGAGTAACTCTTCCGCCTTAAGGGCTACTTGTTGTTCACCCTGCAGCATTTGAAAGAGCTCTTTGTTTGCTATTTCAGTCTTCGGCTGAGGCATTGACAACCAAAGTTCCACGAGGCTTGGTTTAGCTTTTTCCAGAAGCTTGATTTTCATTTTCTGGGCTTCAACCAGCAAATCTATGGCTTTGTCTAATGGCACTGCCTTAAATTTTAATGGTTTTTCAAAAACTGAGAACAGTAACCCCTTCTTTTCTAAATCTCGCAGTATCCGGTATGTTTCAGTTCTGTGAAGGGAAATTGCTTCAGCTATTTCGCTTGCTTTCTTTTGCCCTGTTCTTGCAAGATACAAATAAACCTTTATTTCATTCTTCAGCAAGCCGAACCTGGCTAGTGTCTCTTCAATTGTTGAGAGTTGTTTAGTGAAATTCTTGTCTTTTTTAACAATTCGCCATGACTCGTGTTTGTCGTTGTAAATTTTTATTACGTCATCGGTATTTTCTATCGCAAGTTCCATGCGGTGACTTCACCTTTTGATTCCAAATCTGAATCGCATGGACTGATTCTAACCGAATATATATTTTATAATTATGACTTCAAAATCTGGATTAGAAATACACATTCGCGCCCCTCTTCGAAAATAATTTCTCTGTCAATAAGCCACAAACAATGTTAATGCTTAACCATCGCGCCCTTTTTTTAAGTCTCAAGTGCCGCTGCAGATGCATCTACGAATATCTTGGCAAACCGCTTAATCAGGTCTTTCTGAGTGTAAACTGCAGCATTTAACCTGAAGAAATTCCCCATTCTCTCTGTTTCCACCCCTATTCCGATCACTATTATACCCTTCTTAACCAGAGAATGAATACATGCCGCCAATGCAGCCGTCACATTCTCATAACCATATGGCCAGCCGTCAGAAATAACAACCAACACGCGTTGCTCATCAAACCGAGACGCCAAAAATTGCCCTGCAAGCCGCATCGCATCGGGCATGTAGGTTAAACCGCCAAATTTGAGCCCTCCTATTCTGGCTTGCACTTTCCGTGTATAGGCTTCGGTGCTATCTTTAAGTACGTAAAATTTGTCGCTGAAAGCGAATAAAGTCCATGCGCCCGGATCCATAAGCAGTTCCTTTGTCGCTTCAGCAACACATATGAGCAAGGCCTTAGCGTACTGGCTTTTCATTTGCATGCTGGTACTTGCATCAAAAAGTATGGACCACGCAAAGCTTCTGCTGAGGTATTCATCCTTAAAGAACACGTCTGTAGCTGGCTTTTTACTTGCAATAGCCTGAATCACAGCTGTCAGGTCCATCTGCCCCATCTCTTTTCCAGGGTCTTCGTCGAGGGCGTCTTGTGCAACTCTCAAGCTGTCTAGAAGTCTGCGGCTTCCTCCTTGAAGGCACCGTCTTGCCCTTAGGTATTCCGTGTAATCTTCATCGGGGAAAGTTACTTCTTTAAACCTTGTAGATCTGGCGTATTGGTTTAATCGATCTAGAATCTTTTGGCGCCGCATTTTTTGATGCTGTTCAGTGTCAAAAGCTTGTAAAGCCTCTATTTCCTGTTCTTTTTTCCAGAATGAGCTAATAGCTTCGTCTGCTGGAACTGTTCCGCCTAGAGTCTCGATGGATTTCATAAAAGCCTTGTCAACTAAATCCGCGGCTAATTCTGTTCCAGCGAAAATACTGCATGGTCCTGTTTGTTCTGTGTATGGCAACGATGGCGCTTCCAAAAAAGGGCCGAAGGGTTCTAAGCCGTCTATAACGCTTTTCACGGTATCATCAAACAACTTTTCAATGTTGATTTGGGCGCCTTTAATTGTTGCTAAAAACGTGTTTCGTAACCTCAGCAATTTATCGTTCAAATCGTTTACCGTGGTTTCAATTTCGGAAGCAAGAGAACCTTTGACTATGCCGATGTTAACTTTTGAAAGTAATGCCGCCATAATTCGCGTGGATGGCATGAGAATTCTTTCGGATAATTTGATTTTCGCAAAACTTAGCGCGTTTGCATAAGCCAAGTCAGCTATTCTTTCAGGGCAAGATGCTTGAATGTATGCGTTAACGCAAGCGTCTGCTGCAAGAGATTTTGCGAAGATGCTAATGATGGGTTCAGAGGAGAGTCGAGGAGCAAATTTATGGGCGGGTAAAGGTAACACGGTATGGGCCGTTAAATGCGTTACTGCAGCTCGGAATAGTTTTCCAATTTTTGCTTTCCCATCAGCGTCTGATGTAAACTTGTAGCCTAGAAATGAGATGTGTTTGTCATCTACTGTGTTAACGGCTGGAAAGTTCGCGGTGAACCCGAAAGCATCAGGCTCGAGGGTAGGCTGGTTAATAAGCGGGTTTATAACCATTTTCAATTTCATATTGTCTTTCTGAAGAGAAATATCCCAAGCATACTCAAGGTACCCCATGAGAAAAACCCTTTAGCCTTTGATGCATTTCAGATCACTGTGATTTAGCGAATATTGATTCTATTATTCGTCTGACGTCATCTTGGACTTCTGCGTTGTCGCTGGTTAGTGCGATTATGGTTTCTTCTGCTGCTTGAAGCGGCGTGTTTCCATCGTGTATTAACGTGGCCCAGTTTATTAAATCGCCTAAAGACGGCCCATAGGGCAGGTCTCCGACCTTGTATTGCCTTCTTAACTCGGCGCCTACTTGTATAACCTTGTAGGCTGTGTCATAATCTATTTTTGTGCGCTTTTGCAGCATTTCTACTTCGTGCGGAGAGATTTTTTCGCCAACACTAGGATAGTCAAAGTTTATCCATACTGCCATGCGCCTTCTCATGGCGGCGTTTAGAGGCTTGGTTCCTGCGAACTCGGCTGAATAGGGGTTCATGCTGATGATTAGGTAGCCATACTTGTGTCGTTCTATTACTTCGTTATCTTTTTCATTAAGAACTAAGTGTCCGCGGGTGTCTAAAACAGGGTTTAGTCTTGTAGCGACATCTTGCTTCATCATGTTGGCTTCATCAAGATACATTATTCCGCCCAGCCTCAGCCATTGTGTCAGCAAGCCATCAACCCAGTTTTCTTTTCCGAGACCTATGAATCGTCCGATGAGATCGTAAGAGGATGTCTGAAGTCCACAGTTCACTTCCCAGATTGGTAAACCGCAGAGTTCCGCTACGAGGTAGACTATGTGTGTTTTGCCCGTTCCTGATGGGCCTATCAAGGCGCATTGTTTGAAGTAGTAGAGCGCGCGTACTATGCGTTCTACATAGTGCTGACCGTTATCGATGTATTCTGGAGTGTTTTTTGGTATCATGCTTTCGAGATGCGCGAAACTGTAGTTTGGGTGTAGGTCGTATTTTTGGATGTTGTATTTTTCGTATAAGGGTGATTTCGACATTGGGCGCTCCTTGTTTATGGACACTGTTACTCTGAATCTGTCATGTCTAAGGGAGGAGACTTCCTCTATTCGGCTGATTGCGTGTTCTTCTCTTAGACCTTGATGTCCATAACTCATGTGGGGAGTCGCCTCTTTGTTATTTAATGTTTGAAAAACGAATATAAATATTGTGTATTACGACTTGTTATATGTGCTCTCTTGTTTACACTTCACACTCCACCCAACCACAAACCCCAAAGCTAAATTTTCGTGTGTGTAAATCCTGAAACATACAAGCGCTTTTTTCAGCGGATGACATACACATATCGATCAACCTTGAGCCAAGAAAAAAGTATCGAAACACAACCAAGCACATTCCCAGTTTCCATAGAAGAGAAACCAAGAGAAAGCCCACAAATGTCCATCAGAGAATTCGCTGAAACAATAAGAAGCCTAGCAGAAGACATCGGACAAATAAGCGAAATGTCCGCCGAAGAAAAACTTTTAGTTGCAGAATTCTTTAAAACATTCCTTAAACTAATGCAACCCTTGGCAACATCAATACCTGTTTCAATCTCAGCGCTGCCCGCCGAAGTTGGCAACATCACACAGGCATATGTAGACCCAACAGGCCACTTAGTTCTGATACATGAAGAAGGACACATGGAATTGAAAAATCTTGCCGACGAGCAGAATCGTGACCTTATGATACAGGTAATTCAAGACGTAATGCCAAAATTTAAAACCCTCACCAACGCGCATAAAATCAAGATTGAGCACAGAATTAAATTCCTATCCGCAGTAACCAAGGAAATCCAAAACATTTCAGGAGCACTTTCAGCACTGCAGTCAGTTGCCCAGAAATAGCCCCACACTCCCAAGGACCGCTTAAGGTAACGAAGTAGAAAATAAGGCGATATGCTGTGGGAACCGAAATACGCACCTTCAATACGCTGAAAGAAATGAACGAGTACGTAGCAGAGCAGTTAGATCAGTATAGACTCTTATACGAAGATTACAGCCAATGGTTAGGCGCGTTGCTGCGAAGCTGCGAAGAAACCCACAAAAATGACGAGTGGTACCAAAAGTTCGCTGCTCTGCAGAAAAACCTACGCGGTCCGCCAAAGAAACCCGCTGAAAAAAAGGCTTCAGGCAAAAAAGGCGGAAAAGGGAAAACTGAATCATCGGTTTGGATTCAATCGGGCGACATTTTGTTAGCCTCTACTGAGCAAGGGCAAGCTGAAGTATTATTCGAAGCAATCGAAAAAATTGGCGACAAAATTCAGAACATAGAAAAATTCAAAGCGGCTGTCCAGCAGTTTGAGCGCATGGGCTTAGGAAAAAACGTCAATTACATAGTTTACTTCGAAGATGACGTCCCTCGAAAGATAGTGCTGCGTGCAAAAAGCGGGTTGCCTTCCGAGGAGGTTTTCAAATATGCCACTGAACTCTCAGTTCCCGCCGTTTACAGAGAATTCGGCAATCGATAATGGCTCTCGTTTTTCATTCATAATAGTGTGTCTTCAGAATCTACAAAAGTTAAATATGAAATAGTGAAATTAAAGTAGGGGAATCCATAATCTGCCCAAAATATTCTGTTACCGGCGTCATCGTCTCCATTCGCATAGACAACCTCCAAGCTGAAAGAGTAGGGCAACATATCCCCACAGAAGAACTATTTTTTGATGTAAACGCCAAGCTAGAAGAGCAAAAACGGAGCGGCAACCAAGTTGACCTCAACTTCAACTTGTCCATAACCACCAAGCCAAATATTGTAAAATACTCAACAGCCGGCATCGTAACCTTGGAAGGCGCAGCTGCCGATATCAAAAAAAAGTTAGAAGCAAACCCGAAAACAAACATCCCCCAAATTCTCTTTACAGTTTACCAACATGTTTTTAACTCAATATACATACTCGCTTCCATTCTAAACACGCCTTACCCGCCGCCAGACCTTTTGCATCCGATGGCAGAAAAAATCCAGATATTGCCCTCTGCTTCTAAATCTGAAGCTGAAACTGACCGAACTGCGAATCTAACGCAAACATCCGCACAAACAGCACAGACACCAAGCGCGCAGCCTGCGGGAACACCTGTGCAGACAGCAACGGCAGCGCCTACAAAAAACGAAGCCAAACCCGCAGCTTCCTCAACCTAGCACACAAACCAATGCGCGCACCAGTAAAACTAACCAATTCAACCTTTTGACAAACGTGAAGAACCCTCGTTTCTAAAAGCAAGCGCCAGCATATTTGGCGGCTATTAGAAATTCATTGCAAAAACCTATAGAGGGTCTACTCGGCGCAGCATACAGCAAACGTTCAGCGTGTTTTATAGAAAAAATGAGTGGAATCGGGCCTATTTTACGAGTTTGTATATTTTGTCGACGTAATCCCAGTTGACGAGGTTCCAGAAGCCTTCAACGAATTTGGCGCGGTCATTCTTGTAGTCAACGTAATATGCGTGCTCCCATACGTCAAGAACCATAAGCAGGCGGAATGCGGGGTAGACGTTTACATTATGCTTTTCTATCTGCATTATCAGCAGCCTATCGACACACTGCTGCACGGCCAAAGCCGCCCAGCCTGAGCCTTCAACGCTTGTAGCAGCTTGAGTAAACTCTTTCTTGAAGCGCTCAAAACTCCCAAACTCCTTCTGTATCGCATCGGCTATTGCCCCGCCTGGTTTGCCTCCGCCCTTGCCTGGTGGCGCCAAGTTATCCCAGAAAGTGCTGTGCAGCAGGTGACCACCTATGTGAAACGAGAGTTCCTTGAGTGTTGCTTTCATGTCGACGTCCAAGTTTTCTTTCCTCGCCTTGTCCAACTTTTCAAAGATGGCGTTGGCGCCGTTTACGTAGGCTTGATGATGCTTATCATGGTGCAGCCGCAATTGCTCTTCAGACATGTAAGGCGCAAGAGCATTGTAGTCATACGGCAGCTTCGGCAAGCTAAACATTTTTACTGCAGACATTCCATCTCACCAAAAATTCACTATTTCAAAGGCGCTGCATAGCTAATATACTTTACTTAAGTTGCGCCTAGTACTGGATGCCTTCAGTTAACCTGAAGGTCTTAGGCATTTTAACCAACTCAATTACGTTGACGAAGTCAGCGCTATCTACAAGCTCTTTCGGCGCCAGCCGCCCAGTCATAACCACAGTTGTTTCCTCAGGCACGGTGTCAAGCAATTTCAGCACATCCGTAACATCCAGCAGTTTCCACTGCACCGCTAAGCCAATCTCGTCCAGCACAAGTAAATGCGGCTTTTTCTCTCGGAGCACTTGAAATGCAAAGTCCAATGCTTCCTTGGCAAGCTCTTTATCGCGGCTTTTGACGCGCTCCACATGGAATGTTGCCCCAGCAAACTCTGCGGTTTTCTCTTCCTCGCCAAGCCAAGCCTGCCGCCCGAACTGGTAAATCTCGTAATGAGGTGCAAGCTTATCCCTGATCAAGTATTCGCCAATGTCTTTTCTCCATTTGAGAAATTGAATTATCACAACGCTTTTGCCATGGCCCACTGTGCGTAAGGCTAATCCAAGCGCGTTCGCGGTTTTGCCGCCGCCAGTGCCATAATACAAGTATATATATCCCATAATGGCTCGCCTCAGCTTGGGAATGGACAGTTGGGCGTCGGGCAGCCACCTGCGTACTCGGATTGCGCGGAAACAAACCTGCCTTCCTTAGTT
>JBNARN010000018.1:5207-18984 GCA_049718365.1 Candidatus Bathyarchaeales archaeon | reverse complement strand
AGATTTGGAGTGCTCCGGCCGGGATTCGGACCCGGGTCTTCGGCTCGAAAGGCCAAAAGGGGCGTTTTTAGTGGCGTTTTTAAGAGAACAGTTGCTAAGTAGTCGTTTATTCCCATGTTTGCTTCTTTTGCTTTGGCTCTGAGTAGCTCTGCGACTTCTGTTTTTAGGCATATACCTGTCATTCCTGGTTTAGGCATTTTTCTTTTCGCCCTCCTTATGTTTATTATTTTGTGGTTTTGGGTTTTTAAATTGCAGTATGGAATTTTTTGTAGTGGTTTGTTCTTGGGATGCGTAGGCTTGTTCCTCTTCAAGTGTGGGAAAGCCTCTTCTCTCTCGCCACAGGTTTCTTAGCACGATCAGTTTAGCTAAGTGGAAGTAGCCGCTTTCCCGTAGTTCCTTTTTGGTGGCTGTTATGCCTTTGAAATCTTTGCCCATGGTTTTGGCTTGTTCTTCTTGGAAGAGTTGTTGGGCTTCCTCCCAGATCATCGCTCTTACTTGAGGCCAGAATTTACCTGTTTTTCGCTGAGGCTTTGGCATAGATGTCGATCCTCTCGGTTCGGGCGAAGTATGGGCAGCCTTCCAGAGTTATATAGGGGTGTTTGAGCCATATGGCTCTTAGTTGCTGGCATATCTTGTGGGGTGTAAGCTGTTCTTTTTCTCTTGTGTAAGTTGCTCTGTTTGCTGTGATTATTGGTAGCAAATGGAGAAGAGGGCAGTGGGGGCATAGTTTAGGTTCTTGAGTTTTTGATTTGGACAATTTCCTCATACCTCATGGTTTCTATGGCGTTTTCGATTTTTTTGTCTGGGATTGGAAGGTCTATGATGTAGTCTGCGATTTTTCTTGCTTCTTTGGGGTTTTTGGCTTTGACTACGAGGATTATTTCTACTAAGTATTTGGGCATGCCTGTTCACCTTTTCCAGTTTGCGAGTGCGAAGCGGTTTGCTTTTGTTTGTTTTTTGTGTAGGTTTAGTCCCCGCAGATAATCCAATAAATGGCTAAATTCGTGCAAGAAAATAAAGCGGATTAGTTCGTTTGGGTTGTTGAAAGTGGTTGTTTGGTAAATGTAACTGTAGGCGTATGGGTAAACTTGTTCTGTTCCAACCGCCCATTTTTGAGTTAGTGGATAAGTGTTTTTGGGGTTTACGGCGATTTCTATCTGTTTTTTAGAGGGTAGGCATCTTCCGCTGAATGGGTGTTTTCCGTTTTTCCAGCGGATTATGACTTTCCAGTTGTATAAGGGCTGGGCGAGTTTTATTGGCAGCGTGAAGTCTTTTCCGTATTCGACTTTCCATTCTTGTTTGCTGGTTAAGTCTTTGAGAAAAATGGGGAGGTTTGTCTTGTTTATTACTTGCATTTATTGGTCCCGTTCCATTTTTTAGTTTGTTCTACGAATTGGTAAAGCTGTAGCAAGTCGAGGCTGCCTCCGTTTAACTCGAACAATTCTGGGTTTCTTGCTTTAGCTTTGCGGAGCGTTTGAATTTTTGATTGGGCTTGACGGACTGTTACGGTAAAGCCTTCTTTATCTAAAAGAATATTTTTGATTTTGGGCATTTTTATCCTACCTCGCTAAAGAGGTTTAGGCTAATTTTCTAAATTTGGGTTAGAATCACTTCCAAGTGAAAAACAAGCCTTAAAAAATGCGAATTTCACGTTTACATGCAGTTGAACAGATTTTTCATGTGAACATCTTATGGCTTAAAATTGGCTTTTCACTTTTCAGCGTGAAGCTGGTATGGATGTATGCACATCCGCGCTACGTTCCGTTAGGAGACATTGATGGAACATTATCGCTGAAAGGATGTTCAAAGTCTTCATGAATACTTGAAAACGAAGGGTGAATGTTGAAGGTGTCGATGTATCTCTTAACTTCCTTAAAAAGGGTGAAATGGAAGAACTTCAACAGAGAGACCTGAGAGAACAAAGAGGTTAGAAGGAAGTAGGTCAAAGTGAAGCGCTCGCTGGTGAAGCTAAGAGAAATTGTCTTTTGATTTTTTCTTATATAGAATTCATAATGAAGATTTTAAGAAAGCCTCCAGAATACGTCAAAAGGCATGTAAGTTATCTTTGAACACGCTGTTTTCCCTCTAAAACCTTAAAAATCTAAAATGTAAATTCGGAATAGGTGTTGTAGGTGAAAGAAAGAAAAGTTGCCATAGTTACAGGAAGCACCGATGGCGGAGCTGGGAGAAGCATAGCTCTGGCTCTTGCAAGAGAAGGCTTCACCATTGTGATTAACAATAGGAAGGATGAAAAAAATGCTGCAAAAGTTGCCCAAGCGGTGCGCGAATATGGTGTAGAAGCGTTAATAGTTCATGCAGACATCACTATACCAGAACAAGTTGAGACCCTTGTTAGAGAGGTTGTCAACAAATTTGGACGTATCGACGTTTTTGTGATTAATCCTGGAGGAGAATGGAAGCCTTGCGACTTGGTTGAAACTGACATAGAGTCGGTTCGAGAAACTCTTGATGCCGAGACTATTAGCGTGTTCATCTGTTGCAAATATACGCTACCAGTAATGCGAAGGCAGAGATCGGGACGTATAATACTAATCAGCATGGAAAATACTGATCTACCAAACGTGCCTTCATGGGCTCCCTACGATTACATCTTAGGCAAATCAACGCGCATATACCTTGCAAGAGCAATCGCAGACAGAGAAAGAGAATATGGAATAACCGTGAACGTCATTTGTCCAACAGCTTTTCCACACATCACTGAAGAAGGCGCTTTTGAAATGAACCAACATCAGAAGGCATGGATAGACAGGAAAAAGCTCATGCCACAAGATATCGCAGAAGCGGTAGCATACTTCACTTCAGAAGCAGGACGCTTTGTTACAGGTAGTGTTCTTCAGTTAAGGGAAGTCAAACAAACATGACAAACCCATAGGCTCATGCAGTGGAATTTGTCAACGATCAAGGTTAACCAGGGATCTATAGCTTAGTTAATGGCTTCTAAGAATGTCCGGCTAAAGCCTTTTGAAAATGTTTTTTGGTCTTCTGTTAATAATGTTTAACCGAAAGTTCGCACGATTGCCAGAAGAGGTAAACTTTTGTTTGCAGTAGGAAGCCGCAGACTTTAATTAACAGCGCAAGCCTTTCAAGGCTGGCTTTCATAACTTCTTTTGCGTAGGCTTCTTTCCTTCCGAATGGCATGTGGTAGAAGAAGTATTTCATGAATCGTGCATGATTGTGCTTAGCAAATGTCTCTTTAATTGTTTTTATTTCTTTGGCGTTTAGCGTGTTTAGCTTGTTTAGAACGTATTTTTCGCTTCCGAGTAGGTGGATGTTGAATCCGAGTTGGCTTAGCGTTTCAGCTATGGCTGATGCTTCTTTTGGTGGTGGCTGCTCTGCTATTTTCCTCATTCCAGCCTTTTCCGCGAATGGGTTGTATTTTGCCATGACTGCTGGCATTTCCACGTAAGGCGTTCCAGCCTTAGCCAAGGTTTCCTTCACAAGCTTGACGCCTAAGCCTATTGTTCGGTATTTTGGATGCACAACAACACGGGTGATTATGCTCAGATTTTCATTCAACTCTTTCATGCTCATTTTTGGAAGGACAAGTCTCCGTCCAAAGCACGTTGGTGGCGGATAGTTGTAGACTATTACTCCGCACAGTTCTTCGCCACGTTTGAGGCAGAAGATTTTGCGAGGACCAGCTATTTTGTGGCTTCTATAATGGAAGCCCGCAAGCTTACGCCAATCCTCAGTTGAGCCTTCCACTACTTTCATTTCCTTAACGAGGCTGCATTCTCGGGCTGGCTCGTTTGGGTAATAGTTTACGGTTATCTCCTTTCCGAAACGCTTGTGAATGTGCACCGATGGGTTCAAATCCCCTAAAAGATCCGTATGAGTTGTCGCTGCAAGAACCGCTTTGCCTTGTTGACGTGCAAGCTTCTGAAGATTATAAGCTACGATTTTAGCCGTGTCTCTGTCAAGGGTTGCAACGAACTCGTCCATAATCCAAAACTGAGCCTTACTCTCCATCATTTTTGCGATTTTATAACGGTATTCCTGTCCATCGCTCAACTGCTCATAACTACGCAGAAACAGAAAAGCATCGTTTAAGCCTACTCTGCTGAGAAGTTCTAAGGCTTCCTCGAAAGTTTTGCCTACTGTTTCAATTAGTGGCTTGTTTGGTTCTGGCTTGATTTCTGCGATGTTGATGCAACTTAATCCCATGTCTTGTCGTATGTCTTTTTCCAAAGCTTTGAGCAGAGCGGATTTGCCGCTTCCTGAATCGCCTGTTATGTAAACGATGTCTGATGGTCCAATTTTCAGCTCTACGTTGTCGTAGATTACGAATTTTTGCCATTGGTCAAGTCCAAGTCCGAAGCCTTCTGCTACGCCTACTACTCTTTCTGTTGGCTCTGGTGCTGCTGTTTCGTAGCTTATGTTGATTATGAATTTGCCTGTTTCTCGGTCGTATTTTCTGGCGTATTGGCGTATGCGGAAAAACTCTCGTTTTCTCATCTTGTTACGCCTGTGATCTTGCGTTTCTGAAGCTTATCCCTCAGTTTTTTCAGCCTATCCTTTCCGCTCATGCTGTTGCACCTCTGTAAGCTAAATTAGGCGTGGTTGTTTGTGTCGGCTTAGGTGGTCGGTTTTTCTCCGCGCTGCAAATAGATAGTCAGCGAGTAACGGCTTTTGGCGTCCAAGGTTCAATGTTATTTCAAGATACTGTTCTTTGGCGTTGACGTAATAAACTGCGCTGAGCACGACCCAGTCGGCGTCCATATTCTCGTTTGGGAGTGTTACGTGGATTTTGTCGCCTGGCAGGACGGGCGTCGTTCCGTAGTCTATGACTCGGGAAACGAGCGTCATGTATTCAATTGGGTCTTTCCAGTAGGCTAATAGCGCCTTTGCACGTAGGCTACATTCGTTGTTGCTGTAAAGCTCTTCGTCATGCTCTATTTTCTCTCGCTTTCCATATAACCCCTGACTTGCTGCGTCTTCTTGGGTGGCTTTAAAGAAGGCGCCATTAAAATTGAAACCGTCAATGTAGAAGTTGCCTCCAGCACTTCCATACGTCCAAAACTTCACTGCTGCAACTCTTGACCAGTCAAAACCTGATTGCACAGCCCATTCGCTGGCGTTTGCTTGGTTGCATGGCACGTGCATGCTGACCCATTCGCCAACCGCCAAAGTCAAGTATTTGAAAGCCCATTTTCCAGCGTAATCATACAAGAGAAGGTTAAGGCTGCCGTTTCGGCTGCTATCTAAGTAGATGCGGAAATCGAGAAATGTGAAGCCTGTGCAGTCAGCCTCTTGAGGAAGGTTAAGCAGAAGGATTCCCCAGTTATAGACGCCATCGCAGTAGCATCTGATGCTTCCGTTACCAATCATTTTTGTCGTGGTCTCAAAATAGAGTTTGCCTTCAGTAGCCAGCCAATCTCCAAAGATAATGTCTCCGACTGCTCTGTGGTTCTTTGAATAAACTGTGTCAGCTGCGTTGTCTGTGAGCGTGTAGTGCCTTATGGTTACGTCTTTGCCTATGTCTCCGATTATTCTGTTGGCTCCTGTGAGGATATGCTGCTTCAGCTCGTAACTCGTGTTGTTGAAAGCTTGGTCAGTGACAATAATGGTTTCAGCTCCGCCTTCCTTCTGATACGTGATTTTGTATTTGCCTGAGCCTCCGCTCATTCTACATTGAAGCTCAACGACATCAATAATGATTTTGGCTGTTGGGCTTGGGTCGTACGTGACTTGTCCCACGAGTTGATAGGCAGTGTTGTTATGCGCATCTTCAGCATCATCGTTCATTAGCCAATCAGCTTGACCATCGCTCCAGCTGTCGCAATCGCTCGGCAACTTGTAATCTTGCGCACCATAAACAGTGATTTTGTTTCTGACGCTGTGAATGTCTTTATCGTACTCCGCAGTTTCTATTAATTCGCTCAAGCTAACACTACTTATTTTACTTCCGCGTGGGAAAAACTCGAACTTGCCGTCAGGCGCCACTCGGAAATCATAACCGATGATGCCGTTTTTGTCTGCACTTCCAGCAATAAACTGCAAAATGTCTATGACTGGAGTGTCTTCATACTTCAGCATTTGATAAGTAGTGTCCGTATCCTCAACAAGCTCGGTTCCGCCTCTGTTATGGCTTAAACCAGCGTATGAATCCAAGAGGTCTTTAACGATGGCTTCTCCCTTCATGTTAGCGTAGGTTTTAGTCACAAGAGCACGGAAAAGCCTTTCATCCCAGCCACGTCCAGAAACCTTCACGTAGTGTGCAACTGCGTCAGACATGAACCTGACTTCTTCAACCTTACACGTAATCAACTGAGGAACATTTACGCCTCTGCCTACGTCAATGTGTCCGTCAACACCTACATTTATGGCGTTAGCCTCGCCTGGAGAGTATTTCTTGTCCCAGTTTTGCAGAAGAGCCTCAAATCTGCTGGCTTCCTCAGTGCATGCCAACGTGATCCTCGCTTCTAAAACGTCAGCTTGAGGAATTGCAACTGAGCCGAAGGCAAGCGCCATTTTTGGGATGTCTACGCTCATAATTTAATCTCCTTTGGCGTAGATGTCTTCTTCGCCTTTTCTGAGAATGTTGCGTCCCGCATAGGTTGATGGTGCTTGCATGGCGCTGGTTGCCTCGTTGAATTGGTTGACGCTTGCAGTGGCTGCGTTCATTTGACTGGTGAAATACCACATGGCTGCAGCAGCTGAAATAATAACTGCAATTCCGACACCAGTTAAAGCCAGAAACGTGGCATAGCTGATATTCAAGGCGTTTTGAGCAGCTGTGGCAATCCAGCAGGCTGCTGCATAAACCTTCTGGGCTACGGCTACGCCCCAGCTTGTGCGCATGAACATGCCCATAACGCTGATAACCATCATAGCAGAATTGAAAACGCGAGCCTGCTCATCATTTAACAAGCCAAACTGATGAGCTATATGCCCAATAGCTACTCCAGTAGCGCCTAAACCAGCGATGGCTGAACCGAGGCTTTTAATGCGAACGCTTAAGGCTTCAGCATCTGTTTGAATCCTTGTAAATTCATGGCTTGCTCGGTTAACAGCCCTTATCGTTACTGCAATTTCTCTGAAGCTCATTGCAAGCCAGCCTCCGATTTAGCTTGGTCGATAGCCTCGCAAATGATAGCCTCCAGTTGTGGGAGATGTTCTTGGATGGCAGGGTAAAGGTAAGGCTGCGCTTGCATGTAACGGGTGCCAAACTCTACGAATAGGGCATAGGTTGCTTCAGCGCCGATTTCCGCAACCCATTCTTGAATTTTAGCGTAGATTGAGCTTCTTAAGTGTCCTGTTCTTACTGGTGCGAGTTGTTTGGCTAATGCTTTGACGTCTGCAGCCCAGCTTGCCAAAAGCCTATGCACATGACGCTGCATTCCGCTGTCAAACTGTTGCATGGCTTGCTGGAACTCTTCGACGCCTTCAACGTCGCATGTTATTTCAACCGCCATTTTGCCTCACGCTCCGCCTTCTGCTTTTCCTCCTCTGCTTGTTTGTCTAACTCGGTGAGGATGACAATGAACTGCTGGATGGTTTTTGCTGGCTGTTTAGCGAGTTGTCTTGGTGTCCACCCGAACTCTTTGCAGAGACGGAACTCTGTGAGGGTTTGGTTTGGCTTTTGTTTTCGGATTGCTCTGATAAAAAAGCAGTTTCCTCGAAGCCTACTGCATTAAGCCTATTCACTATTTGGCTGAACAATTCACCAAGCTCGATGGGAACGCCGTCTTCTTCGCTTAAGAGCTTCTCTAAGGTTATGGGCTTGTTAGGTGGTTGCTCTTTAAGTGACGCCATTATTGTTTCTGCCTGGATGGCTACGTAGTCGCTTGTTATGACTTGACCTGTTTGTTGGCTGTAGCGTGTGTATTTTTGGATTATTCTGTTGCGTTTAGCCCATGTTATCTCTTGGAAAACGTATTTCCCAGCATATTCCCTTCCAAAGCGCTCATCTATTTCAACGGTTTCTTTTCGCATTTTGAATCATCTCCATGATTGCCAAACGGTTCTTAATCGCGGTGTTCACGTCTTCAAGCACGATTTCCTGCATCCATTTTGGCAGTTTCAGAATGCGAACGCCAAGCCTTTCCCACATCTGAAGCCATTTCTTGCGCAGTTCAGCTTCTCGCCCGAAATTTTCTAAAACACTAACTTCCACAGCCATTTCCACCATCTCAGCTTATGTTTACTGGACCTTTAGCCACGAAGCTGGCTTTGCAGGCAACCAGATCCTCTATTCGTGTCGGCGCAGACACGTTTTCCCATTTGCAATCAGAGAAAACTGCCTTGTTTGTGCCTCCTAAGCCAAACTCCAAGTCAAAAGACGCATCATTAATTACATCGTCAAATTCCTCTTTGCTTTCGAACTCGAATGTTATTTCGCCTGTTAGGTTGCGATGTCTATAAGGTAGATACTTTAGCAGATAGCCGCTTGTTGTGCGAATCACTGGCACTTGTTTGAGGTTGTTTTCTATTGTGAATTTCCAGTCTGTGACGCGGTCGAGGGTTGTTGTGCCTTTTTTGACGTAGCTTTCGTAGAATGGCACTGCTCCTGCGTAGTCTGCGTATGTGGCGCCTGTTATCTTTGCTGTTCCAACCGCTAAGTCTTGTCCAATCAGCTCTGCAGTTGCTTTCACAATGTCTTCTATATTGCATTCGACTGTTACCTTGTGGAATTTGCAACCAGTGTAGAGAAGCGATATGATGTCTGTTGCTGATGCGAATATTCCCTTGTAATACAAGATTTGGATGCTTAATGACTTGTTCAGCTCTGCTTTGGCGTGTTGGAGAAAATTGATTGGTGCATCGCTTGGCAGTGGATAAGCGATTTTCAGGCTGACGCTTCGCAGCCCTTTTTTGATTGCTCGTAGGTCTATGCTTCCTACTCCGCGGACTTTTATGTTTGAAGGGTCTATGGCTGCGTCGATGTTTTCTGCTGGAACGCCAAGCATTGCGGGGTTTGTTGGCGTCTGCCCATACGTGGCTTCTTCAACATAGTATATTCGGCTTTCATGCGCTCCATACGTTTCAACCATTTTAGAACACGCCTCCAATGTCCTCGAAGGACCATGAGTTTAGGGTGAACTCTGTGCGGAATATGAAGGGTTTAACGTCAACACGGTCAGCATCACGATAAGAAACAATGTCTAAGTAGGTGATTCCGTTGACGGTTACGGTGCAACATGTATAATCGCAATAGAGAACTGCTGGAGTTGTGCCGTCGCTCGGGTTTGTTGTTCTGGCAAGAAGCCAAACATAGCCATTAATATCTATGTAGTCCGTTAGGCTGGAAGTAAGCGTGATAGTGATGGTTTCGTCTGCTCCACCCGTTCCAGTTTGAGCGTTTTGCCACGCTTGAGCTGCATGATTCCAAATTTTGATTGTAGCACCGTTTCCTGCTGGAGCTGTGCCATAGCCTTCAAAGGCTAAGACAATTTTCTTGACAGCTTTCTCTCGAGAATCGATTTTGAAGCGGAAAAGCATAAGCGCATATTCGCCATTAACGTTGTGGCTTTTGCCGTAGCGATTGTCGTCGCTATACCAGATTTTCTCGTATTCCACATTTGTTAATTCAGTCCAGCTTGCATGTTGTGGGGTAAGCTCGTCCGCTGAGCCTGCATGATAAGCCTTGTGCGTTCCCGTTGTTTGTCCGACTCCAGCAAAATAATAAAGCGTCTCGTTAGGTTTGTTGCGGTTCTGCCTCACAATGCGGTTAACCTCTTCAACCATTTTTTGGCTGGTAAGCATGTCTTGACTCCAGACATTGATACGTAAACTGCCCACGCGTCTGCGAAGTCTTCCGCTCATCTCGATTTTTGTGTCTCTGCTTTCCGCAAGCCCAACGGTTATTTGTCCATCATAGTTTTTGAACAGTTCACGGTCATACCATTCTTTGCTAACGTGGATGCTTGCGAGGGAACCGTCTTCCTTGACAACCCACATGTTTTTGCTTAGAAGGCGGATAACGGTGTCAACAGGGTTTTCAACCTCGCTCACTGTCCAACAAGCCTCCTACAATTTGCCTTAAAATAGGCTGTTTCGCCAGCAAAGTCAAGGGCTTGAACGCCGAGAACCTCGTAGTCTACGCCTTTCCGTCTTACCTTGTCATGTTGCCTCAAGGGTGCGAAAGTGTAAACGTTAAGGTAGTCGTTTACTATGTAGCCGGGTTCTATGAGCACTTCTTCAACTCGGGTTGGCGAAACGATGGCGAGAATATCTATGCCTTCGCCATAAGAAACAGTTTCAGCTGCCTCTCTGACGGGATAAATTGTTATGTTTTCGCCTTTTGAACGTAAAATCTGTCTGAAGCGTGTTTGTGGCTCTTCATAGTTTATGAATAGCTGTGCAAGCCAGCAGACAGTCGCCATTGCCTGCTTGTTCTCAACATAACTGTAATCAACATGTTTAACGCCCCAGAACATAAACTCGTCTTGGTGCTTTTCTATGATTTGTTTGCTGAAGGCGAAACTTGGCTTGTCATACTGCTTACGGATTTTCCATAGGATTCCGCTTGTGACAGCATCATAATAGTCACAGGCTGGAAACCTTGTAATAACGTCTATGTAGCCTGCCCAGCAGATAGCCGGATTATACGCAGGATACTGTGCAGAAGCCCTAATCGTATTTATGAAGTTGTAGAGTTTTTGGCATGAGATGCTCCAGCCTTCATAATCGTATAAGCCGATTAATGCGTAGGCTAATGGGTCATCGTAAACTTCATTTTCCGATAAGCCTACACGATGCCACTTTGAATCCGCAGGGTCATAGTAAAGCCAAAGGTTTTCAAAGCCTTCTCGTAGAAATCCTACAGCCTTAGCCATTATTGTTTGGTATAGGCTTGTGTTTGCGACATCATACTTTTCAGCAAGCATCTTCAATCCGATAAGCCCGTAAAGGCATTCCACGTCCAGTTGCAGAAGCCAAGCGTCCTCAATTGTGACGGCTCTTGCAAAACCGCCATACTCTTGCTGGTCTTGCATGGTTTTAAGAAATGTAGAGCCTGAGAGTTTTGCAGCATTCAAGTAGTTGGCATCATTTGTCAACTCGTAGGCTCTTAATAGTGAGGGAATGACTCGGCAAGCGTCCACGCTGTAATAGTATGTGCTGTTCTCGTTGCTTTTGAAACCGCCGTAGGCTTTTTTGGCTGGGTCTATGCACTGCTGGGTTAGGAGCCAGTCTGCAAGCGAAACAATCTTGTCATACATTGCTGTTCTTCTGTCTTCAAACTGTTTGGCAGAGTAGGCTTCAGAGAGGAAGTCTATGGCAAAGGCAGCGGCAAAAGCCGCTCTGCCCCATGTAGGATCTGGACCCAAACTTGGAATAACGTAAACGTAAGGTGCATAATCTATGACAAATTGGTAGTAGGCTTCGGGAACAGAGCCCATCTTCTTTATGGTCCCTCCAGAAGGCTTATGCCCAAACGCTTCTGTCTGGCTATGAACCGCTCAACCTGATCTCGCAAAAATTCAAGCTGTTTTCTACCGTCTGGAGAAACACGCAAGTCGCCTATGGTGAAGTCTAAGCCGACTGCTGAGCCCCCAGAAACTTTACAATAGCAGTAGATGGCTGCCAAGTTGCGTATTGCATTGGCTTCTGCTTCTGTACAGTCTTCAGCATTAATCGTCTTTCCTATTTCCTCGCCTAAGAAGGCTGCAGCCTCGTCTCTGAAGGCTAAAACATCCTCATCGCTTATGTCAGCTTGTGTTAAGCCTAAGCGTTTGCGAATTTGTTCTGCTGTAACCGAAGCCATAAGCTATTCCAATAGAAAGAAGCGTTTGAAGAGGCTAAAAAGGAAATCTGAAACAGAATTTTAATTAAAAACTTGTTTAATGAAAGGAAAAATTCAGATTTGCTTAAAACTCTCTGTTTCCGTCTTATTTTATGTGTGGTTATGGGCAGATGAGCAAGAAAGTGCTTAAGCAGCTTGGCGAGTTGCAGTTAGGCGACTTGATTGAGGTTACTTGGCTGGATGCTTCTCGTGGCAGGCTGGAAACTGTTGAAGAGTTGCGTGAGGCTGGAGCTTCTGGGGCAGAGATAGACCTTCCCGTCACAAGCTATGGAGTTTACATAGGAGCCTTCGGAAAAATTGCAAAACATATTGTACTTGTGGCAAGTCAATGGCTGTTTGCGCAGGGCTACGGTCAGATTGACTGCACAATAATTCCTGTGGGCACTGTTGAGAACATTAGGGTTTTACTGCCTAAGCTGATGAATGCAGAAAACGTGCAGGTTTGTCAGCAAGCCTTCATTCACGGCAGAGCCAGACGCCTCATGCGGAGAATAACGCTTTTGGGGAATGGGCATTGAGGAATCCGATTCGAGAGGCTTTAACGAAGACTATTCAGGTTAAGCGTGGTAGAAGGGTTGAGGTTCCGCCAAGTCAGAAGCTGCTTTATGCTGTTTACTTTAGTCTTGGGATGGTGGGCTGTTTAACTGTTTTAGAGGCTGTGCACTTGATTGTTTTGGGAAGGTGGAATCCTGAAATTTTTACGGTTATTTCTGGGCTTGTTGGCAATATTACGGGCATATTTTTGACGCAGAAGGCTTAGGCTTATGGCAAGAGGCAAACCTTGGACTGATGAGGAAATTGCGATTTTGGAAGACCTTGCCAGTCAAGGCTTGTCTCCCCAGCAAATTTATGAAAGCGGAAGGCTTCCAGAAAGAACCGTTGACGCCATAAGGAAACAGCTCAAACTTTGCTCTATAGTTCAAACTAAGCACACGGCAATAGTTCAAACTATTGAGCCAGCACAAGACGCTTTAAGCATGGAAGAGGTTGTCAAGCTTTTCAGCACAGCCTTCAAGCAGATATGCGAACTGCAACAAGTTGACAAGCTCACACTTGAGCGTTTTCGCATAATTTTCCAAGCAGCCAAAGACTACGGTCCTCTTTTAAGCAGTTTTCAAAGGTGGGAGAAGATTGAAAAGCAGATTGAAGAGCTTGCTGCGGCTGTTAAGGAGTTACAGGCAGCAAAGGGCGTTAAGAAAGCTTGAGGAAACGCAGCAAACAATTAGAGACTTGCTTAGGGAAGAAGCAGTTGAAATAAGTGGACCTGCGGAATATGCTGAGAAAGTTTTGGGCGTGAAGCCTTTTCCCTATCAAGCAGAGCTTCTTGAAGATGAGAATAAGCGTATTGTTGCTTGTATGGGAAGGCAGACGGGTAAAACCACAACCATAGCCATGAAAGCCATCTATTTCGCAGACACTAATCAAAATGTGACTGTGCTGATTACCAGCCCAAGCCTAAGGCAGAGCATGATAATGTTTGACCGCATAGCCACATTTGTATATTCTACGCCACGTTTGAGAAACAAGATTGTGAGAGCCACGAGGACGCTGATTCATTTTGAGAATGGAAGCAGAATCATCGCTTTACCTTGTTCCGAGAATTTACTAAGAGGATACACAGCCCAAATGGTGATTTGCGATGAGGCTTCGTTTATGCCCGAAGAGGTTATAACGCAGGTGATTTTTCCAATGTTAAGCACTACGGATGGCTATGCCATTTTTCTAAGCACGCCTTGGGGCAAAGACCACTTCTTTTACAGAGCCTTTGTTAACCCAGCCTACAGCGTGCACAAAGTCAAGTCTGAACAATGCCCCTTAATCAAGCGTGAGTTTCTCGAGGAAATGAAGCAGAACATGACTAAAGAAGCATTTTTGATGGAGTATGAGGCGGAATTTGTCGAAGCTTTAAACAGCTATTTCCCACAAGATCTTATCCGGAAATGTGTTGAGTTAGCGCAAAAGCTTGGTGTTGAGCTTTACGGAAGCCTTGAAGTAGCATTTCAAAGCGGA
>JBNARN010000018.1:2877-5197 GCA_049718365.1 Candidatus Bathyarchaeales archaeon | reverse complement strand
TTATTATGCAGGAGTGGATTTTGGCAAATTGCAAGACTATAGCGTTATCACGGTTTTGAAGCGTGAAGGCGAAACTCTCAAACTTGTTTACATTTATCAGTTTCCTCTTGAAACTCCATACAGCCAAGTTATTGGGCATTTGGTTAGGGCTAATCAGAAATTCAGGTTTCGTAAGGTGCTTGTGGATCAGACAGGCGTGGGTGAGCCTGTTCTTGAGGAGATTCGCAACCAAGGATTAGGCAATGTTGAAGGATTGAAGTTTACGGTTCAAACAAAAGAGGAATTATTATCAAACTTGAAGATTGCTATGGAGCAGAACCGCTTGGCGATACCTTATCATAGGCAACTGTGCCAACAAATAAACGAGCAACAATACGCATACAACAAAAGCGGACATTTGCAGTTTAGCCATCCAACAAACAGTCACGACGACATGCTATGGGCATTAGCCTTAAGCGCTTATGCAGCAAGAGAACCGCCAAGAAAAGAACCAACCTTCACATTCGGGTGAAAATTCTAAGTATAAATTTTTATGAGATGCCACTTGATATTTAAATCTTTGAATGGGTTTCGGTGAACCAAAGTTGGGAACAGATTTCCCGTTTCTGGAGAAGGCATTGTCAGGTAAGCCTGAACTAAAACAAATGGTCTACGAGAACTATAGAATTGAATATTTGAAGTATCTTGACAAGCTGTTTCAGGAGCTGTACGTCTATTCTTGTAAAGGTATTGAAATTAAAGTATCTGAAACCTCAGCTGACATGGTTAGATTTCAAGCATTGATATCTGAATTGGAATTTGCTCGATATTTTGCAGGAAACAAGATGCATGTTGAACTTCTGTCTAATAATGCCTTTCAAGGGAGAAAAGCTCCTGATATGTTAGTGAAAACTGATTCTAAAGATTATTTTGTAGAAGTGAAAAACATTCAACTTGACGACGAAGAGCACGACTTTGGAATGAAGGTTGCACAGGCTCTTAACTATCTTAACATGTCTTTCATGGTTGTAATCAAATCAGCAAGCTTCTTGGCCACGCCCGCTTACAAATATCAGACAAGAGAACAAAAGGAGAAATCTTGCGAAAAAGCTCTAAGCGAATTGAAGCATAAACTGCAGAACATTTCGCAAACCAGTTTTCCAATAACTGTCAGTACAAGCATTGCAGATATAGAGCTACATCCCACCAAAATAGGAAGATCTTATTTAGGAATAACCACCATCAAGGAAGCCATTAGTGTGCCACCAGATTACAAAGAGAAAATTAGATATGAGATTATACAGAAAAGTAAGAAAAGAAATGAGTGGACCGGCAAGGAACTTGAAAAGTTCTACATAATCGGCATCGACGATGCTTCATGGCTTTTTGATATAGACTGGTATAATATAGAACTTTTTGGTAAGGCAACAGAATATTGTTACCCTTCACCGGTCCCTGAGGTGAGGATAGATTCCAAAATTGAAAATGCCATCAAAAAAGGGTGGGAGTACTACTTAAGAAAAATGCATATCTTACATAACAATAGGTCGGTGATTCCAGAAAATGAAAGAGGTATGTTTTTTGCTGAAGGCTCGATGAAAAATTTAACTGCAATCCTCGTGAGGGGTAAAAACCATTTTTACCTCTTAGCAAATCCCTTCGCAGAGGAGAGAATAAACAATCTTGACATCTTTGAAGATTTCAAAAATTGTCAGACTGGTTGGAAGTAGGTTTTAAGTCTTTCACCTATGTAGATGACACTCTCTTAGTGACATTTTTGCCTTGTTTCTCTTAGCCGCTTAGCTACCTATGCATCTCTGGTGTACCGTTTTATCTGTGCCAAATTTTTTTGAACTTGTTTACCCAGTCAGAGTGGAAAATAAACGGAAAAACAACGCATAATTAGAATAAGTATTTTCGCTTAACAAAGTATTTCAAACCACAAAAACATGCTATTATGTTGACGAAACAAGCCATAATTAGAACAAACATTCTTACCGATAAAAGATCGCGAGGCATGTCAAAGTGTCAAATGAACCCTCAAAATGTGAATATCTTATTAATGGTCGGTTGTGCAATGCAATAATGGAGCAACCCGAGGGAAGAGATATCAGAAAGGAATTTTGCAAGAACAGCCAGAAAAACTATTGCTGTTATTTATGTGCTTACCGTGAAAACTGTGAAATTAGTTGTTCTTTTCTTGATACACCGCGAAAATCAACGAGTTTAGACAGTAGCTTTTCTTCGAAAGGTGGGCGGAAGGTCAAGACTCACGAGGAAGAAAAAATAATATTGTCGGGAGAAATCATAGAAGGCGGAATATTCAAGAAAACAACAAAAC
>JBNARN010000018.1:0-2867 GCA_049718365.1 Candidatus Bathyarchaeales archaeon | reverse complement strand
AATAGAAGACATTGTAGAGGCTTTCAACGATTATTCTGGTTTTTCTGGCATTAGTAAATTAGGCATAAGATTGAAAGACGGAGAAGAATTAAGCTTAGCCATTAAGCACAGCGATAATTGGGCAGCATTTAACATAGTAGCGTTTGAAGATTTTTCTACAGCGATAACGTCGTTGAAAAACGTCGTTGACAGATGGGTAAACGCAATAAACACATTAAAACTGTTAGAACAATGAGTAACCAACCAAATTTGGACCTAACTTCATTAAATTTTGTAATTGGGACTCGGCACCTTAATAGAAGTCTTGAGGTCAATCATGCTTTGGCTTATTTCTTTCAGTCGTTTTGCTACTTCTACACCTCTGTCTGTAAGTCTGTTTATTCTTCTTGGTGTTATGAATTGGCTTTCTATCAAGCCTTCCGCATGTAAAGCGTTTATCATTTCGCTGCACCATTGTTCTGTTATCCCTACACGCTTAGCAATTTGGCTATTTTGTAATGGTCCCTTCTCCAAAAGTGTAACAAGAATCTTCTGTTTAATGGTAAGGAACATACCCATTCATGAATAATTTGCTTATTCATTAATGATAAACCATTCTGAAACTTTAATTTAAAATAGCCTTTGAGTTATTAGACAGCGTTGAGGTGTTGGTTTGGAAAATGAAGAGGATTCTGCGTTTGAGTTTGAGTTGAAGAGACCGAGGCTTTTGGCGACTTTGCTTTGGGGTTTAGGCATCGCCACATGGGCTTTGACAGTTTACACCATGTTAACGTGGCATGGGTGGATGGACAATATTGAAGGTGGACTTCTTGTGCTTGTGAGTTTTGTTTGCGGCTTAAACGCTATGGCAATTGGCTTTCTCATAGACATGCACTCACTGGAATTTAAAGGCGTTAGATTTGGTCTTCGAAGGAGAAAACGGGAAAAGAAAATGGGATAATGAAGCGTTTTTAGGGCTTTGGGTTGGCTATGTTATGCCTGTTATTTCGCATATGGCTGTTGGTCTCTTGATGCGGGGAACCACGGCTTCGTAGACTTTAAAGTGGTGGTTCATGTCGACTGTTTGCATATAGAAGGTTTTCAGGTCTTGGGCTACGCATAGGTCTGCGTTTTCTGCTCCGCTTTTGATTAGTATGGCGCTGTCTGTTCCGCCGTCTGAAGCCTTAAGCTGGCTGCTTATGTAGATACTGCCCTGAATCAACTCTTTGATTTTTTCGATTTGGCTTATGCCCGTGTTCGCTATAAGCGTGTGAGCATCCATGAAAGCGCTGGGCTGAACAATCAAATCATAAGGCGGCGGAAAATACTTATCAAGCAATTTCTTAGCGGCTGCACGAACATCGTTAAGTGCATTAGGGCTTGTCGCCCACGCTCCACCGCTTGCCTGCGTCTGCCTTCCCGTAGCGGTTGTTAATCCTTCTATGCCCAGCATGGGTTCGCCAGAGATTTCGCCGTTAAGGATTAGGCGGTCTTCTTTCTGAGCGACTACGAGGGCTGCTGATTCTGCATTCGCCGTGTCTAACGGTGTTCCAAAACGCCTTGAAGCTTCCAAATCTCGCCAGTGGATGCGGAAGTCTTTGTGGAGTATTGGCACTGTGAGGCTTTTGCGTGTGTATATTATGGTGTCTTCTGCTGGTGTTTCTCCATACATGCTTATGTGCGCTTGGCTCATTTCCGATAGCTCATCCCAATCCACGGTCATGACGCCTACGCCTGCAAGCTGCTTAACTGGCAAGACACGGCGTCCAACTAAGACTGGCTGGGCAGCTCTTACGACAGCCTCGCCAAGTTGTTTCCATTCTTCTTCGCGTAGTGGTGCTTGGGCTCTTCCAACAAGAGTTAACGGGTCCACTTTTAAATCACCAGCCTCACCATGATGGATTTGTCAGCGGCTGAAGCGTCAACGCTTTCTTCGGCATAAGCCACGATTGGACCGTAGGGCGGGATGCTTCCGATTTCAAGAAGGTCTGGTTGAGCTGCGTTTGATGTCACGTTTGTTGCTCCTGATGGAACGCTTACGGATATGGTGGCTGCAGCCTTCAGTTTCCCGTTTGCA
This sequence comes from Candidatus Bathyarchaeales archaeon, assembly GCA_049718365.1. GTDB lineage: Archaea > Thermoproteota > Bathyarchaeia > Bathyarchaeales > Bathycorpusculaceae > JAOAIV01. Next base: position 811 of record JBNARN010000018.1, on the reverse strand, counting down.
GCACAAACCAGCGATGCACCTTTAACAACGTTGTTTCCGCTTGCCAAAGTGGCTACCACAACCGCAGGCGCCTTCAAAACACGAACTGGATGCTTGTCAGGGAAAGCATTTGCAATTGGATATCTCGGGTCTGCGTCCAAAACGCCTAAGGGCTTCTGCTCTCCGTCTCCTGCAAGCGTTACTTGATGGTCTGCTGTGCCCTTCTTAACGAACAATCCAGGCTTGCAGCTTGTGCCTTCTGTTATAAGCTCTTCGACGATTGGGTTCCCGCCAACCAAAATCTTGTTAGAAGGTTTAACAAAAGGCATGGCTCATCACTGCTCCTTCTTGTGGTAGAGGCAGCCAACCGTCAGCCTGTTTTCGCCTTCGGCGTTGCCTGCTCCGGCACTGCGAACATTTTTCACCGTGCCCTTAACGCTGTCTATTCCTTTCTGAACAAGCCTCAACTGCGCAAGATCCAGCTTCTCCAGCTCATCTTTCGAAAGGGTAGTCTTTTCTAAAATGGTTTTAATCGCGGCTTCTTTTTCCTTTTCGACGTAAGCGGTCAAAGTTTTAGTAGCTTCAGTCATTGTTGCCTTGAGCTTCTCGTTTTCAGCTTCAAGCTCTGCAATCCTTGCCTTCAACGCCTCAACATCTTCTGTTGGCTTCTCTTCACTCATACTTATTCACGAGAGAAACAAATATCACTATGGAATATGGGTTCAGTGGAGTTCAGCAAACCGACCACTTTTATGGACTTTTATGGTTCACAAAGGGGGAATTTTTATGGAGAAAAAGTTCGGTGAATAGTTCACTTATAGACCATAACTTT
>JBNARN010000017.1:645-19301 GCA_049718365.1 Candidatus Bathyarchaeales archaeon | reverse complement strand
CTGCCGCTCCTACCTGAAAGCCGAAAGATACTCGAGTTTCATGCCTCTCCGCGCTAACTCCGCGGGGTTCTCTACGCAGCCGATGCTGGCGTCGATGTTGCCGTGCACGGGATGGCGCCACATGCTTTCGGGCTTAAGATTAAATTGCAAGGGCACATCCGTTTTCACGCCATACCGCTCAGCCAAATCTCTGAGCAGCTTCCCGTCGCGGATGCTGTGGCGGATAGCTGTGTAGCTTTGTAAAAGTTTAGGCGCTGCAAAGGCGCCGACGCCATGCCACAGAGCAGCGTTTTCAGGCGACGCCAACGAGTAAAGGAAGAACTGCGGCGAAGACGGCGTCTCCGAGAAGCTATAATCGATAAGCTGGTCGCCTTTTATTGTAAATTGGTCATCAGCTTTCGCGATGCTAACATCCTTTGAATCTATCTCGTTCGGGTAAAGCTGCGTGGTTTGATACGTGACGCTGACGCTTTCCAGCTTGGTTTCTGCAAAGTGGATTTTGCCTCGCGCGGCACGCTTGGAGCCATAGCCCTTCTTGGAGTGCGGCACAGTCAGCAGCGTAGTCCGGCTTGTCATGCTTCTTCCCATGCAGCTGTACGCGTGGCTTACAGACTCGTAATCTCTGTGCACACCGCTGATTATGTGGTGCAGCAATCCGTCTTTGGCTTCGGCCTGCAGCGTCGTCAAGGGCATGCGCAGCGCGTAAAGCGACAGATCCATCCCCAAGGTTTTGGAGAGTTCTTCCATCTGCGCGTATTTCACTGAGTCCACGAAGTCCATGTAGGAGCCGCTGGTGCAGTCAAGTTGGCGGCTGATGAGCTCAACTTCCCGCTTTGATATTAACTTGCCTTCATACTTGCGCACGAATTCCTGGTCGATTTTGAGCTGGTCTGTTTTAACGTAGGCCACAGGGAACGCGCTTTGCCCGCTTGCTACAATGGATTCCCGCAGCGGATTCATGGAGTAGCGGTCAGCTTCTATCTCGTCGGTGTTAAGCAGAAAAGCCACTATTGGGCCTTCAGTCGGCTTTTTTAGGGCTTCGCAGATTTCGGCAATGTCCGCTTTATCGGGCGTGTGCAAGCCACTGTTGATGAAGTGGTTTCCGCATGTTTCTAGCATACGGGCGCCTATGATGCCTTGAACTTCCTCCAGAGTTAACTGCGGATTCGAGTACTCAACTGAACCGCGCAGGAAAAAGTAGCGGCCGTCAAACGATGCGTTAACTTTCTGGCCGTTTCGGAACTTGAACAGGGAAACAGCGTTTCCAGACTTTTCCTTCCTAAAGCCGCTGAGCTTCTCGACAAGTATTGTTAAGCATGGCCAGCAAGTTTTAAGGAAATCCTCTGTGAGAAGGCGGCATAAATCATTATTCATTAGGCATTATCCTCGCTCTAAAGATTCTGCGATGTATATGCAGTTTTTAGCTACAGCATGACCTAAAAACATTCGCACTACACGAAACTTTTCTCTGAAGCCCACCGCATGCAGCAGACGAAGCAGCTTCGCCTCTTTTTTGGGTAGGCAAACGGAAACGCTAAGCCCGCCTAGGCTGTTTAAAACGGTTTTCAGAAGCTTCTCCGCCGCCTCAACATGGCCCGCAGGGCATATGAGTGGCCCTACTTCAGCCGCTGTGCCATAAACTTTCGCGGCAACATAACCCGAAATTCCATTGTTGTGCGGCACGATGTAGCATAATTTTTCCGCTTTGCGAAATATCGCTTCCAGCAGTTTCTGCCTATCAGCGCCGAGACATCTGCGGTCAAATTCTATTATCTTTTGAATATCCGAATTCTCTGCCTGGCGCACTGTAGAGTCTTCGGCTGGAAAAGTCGCTGCTTTTCCCTGCAAAACAAGGAATTCAATGTCAGGCTTAAAACCGAAACTTGAGTAAAAACTTGTGAGCTGCGGGTAAGCGTAAAGTCCAATGGTTGCTACCTGCTTGCTTCGCAAGTAGTCCATTGCTTGTTTTAGCAGAAGGCTGCCAGCGCCCTCTTTCCGGTAAGCCTCCTTAACTATTAGGTTTCCTATCCATCCGAGGCTGCCGAAGCTGATGGTTGTGCATATGCCCAGTCGCTCGGCGCCGCTGAATAGAACGAAGCATCCTTCAGGCTCAAGCTTCATAATAAATTCGAAATCTTCTATGGTCATGTTCCAATCCATTGTGTTGGCAAGCTGAACAGCAAAAGAGAAATCGTCTACGCTCATTTTTTCTACGTGCATCATACCGTGTAATCTTTCGCGCGCTGGAACATAAGCCTATAGTCGCCTTATTTTTTCAGGGAGCACTCGGATTTTCTCTGAAGCTTGGCGCGGCCGCAGAGGCAGCATGGTCCAAGCAGAGTTTGTTCCTATTTTTCTAATTTTTCAGAATTTTAGGAAAAGTATAAATATTCAGAATCACTTCACCCCATGCTTGAGGAAAGCACATTGTCCAGCGAAAAATGCTGCAAAATCGAAGCAGTAGTAACAGTAGACGCCAAGGGACAGATAATTCTGCCAAAGGATTTAAGGGAAAAAGCAAAGCTCGCCCCAAACGATAAGCTTGCGGTTATAGGCTGCGAGTGCGGCGGTGAAGTCTGCTGCTTCGTTATCGTTAAGGCTGACGCGCTTGGGAGCCAAGTGAAAAAAGCGCTTGGGCCAATTCTGCAAGAAGCCTTCCAAGGAGGCGAAGGAAAATGAAGGAAGAGAAAGTAAAGCGAATGGTGCGTAAAGCCTACGGGGAAATAGCTAAGGCGGAAAAGTGCGGTTGCGGCTGCAGTTGCAACTGCGACTCAAGCGTTAGCGAGAACATAGGTTATAGCCCAGAAGAATTAGGCAGCGTACCCGAAGGCGCAGACCTGAACTTGGGCTGCGGAAACCCTGTGGCTTTGGCAACGCTTAAGGAAGGCGAAACCGTGGTTGACCTCGGCTCAGGCGCAGGATTAGACTGCTTCCTGGCAGCGAAAAAAGTAGGCGAGAAAGGACACGTGATAGGCGTTGACATGACGCCTGAAATGCTTGACAAGGCACGGGAAAACTGCAGGCGAGGCGGCTACAAAAACGTGGAATTCCGCCTAGGCGAAATAGAGAACTTGCCCGTTGCCGACAACACCGCGGACGTAGTGATCAGCAATTGCGTGATTAATCTGTCACCTAACAAGCAGCGCGTTTTCAACGAAGCCTTCCGCGTGCTTAAACCAGGCGGACGCATGATAATCTCAGACATGGTTCTGCTGAGCGATCTGCCGGAAGCGCTGAAGAAAAACGTGCAGGCCTACATCGGTTGCGTTTCAGGTGCAGAAATGAAAACTGAATATCTTCGGCTAATAGAGAACGCAGGCTTCCAACATGTCGAAGTCATTAAAGAAGCACATTTACCACTTGAACTCGTGGTTAGCGACGCTACTGCAAAAGCTATGGCAGAAAAACTAAAAACATCCAATTATAGCACTAGGCAGCTTGCCGCTTCTGTAGCAAGCGTAACAATTTCAGCGATAAAACCAAAAAAGTAAAACAGCCTTCCTTTTTTGCAGAATCAAGCGCAGAAGTGGAGAACCCTGCCCCATCAAGGAGAAAGGAGAAGGGAGAGGGAGAATTTTAGAAGGTGGAGCTTTGGGGCAGGATTCTCCAACTCTCGGCTTCTCATTTATCATGAAGTATATAAAAGTTATATGAATTCAGAATCCATTTTATCATGAAAAATGAATAGAACTATTCATGGAAGCGGCCCGAGTTATTTGTAGGAGAAACCTTTTTTAGGAGATAACCATGAGCAAGCAGCATGGAAGCATAGCGTATGTTGGGCGGACTGTTTGGCGTAGCCTCTAAAGATGATTGCGCGAAAGAACTGTTTTTCGGAACAGACTATAACACTCATCTTGGCACGGAGGTCGGCGGCTTAGCCCTACTTGACGGCGACATAACAATATTCTCCCATGACATCAGCAACAGCCAATTCAAATCAAAGTTTGGCAAGCACTACGGAAAGCTGAAAGGCAAACTCGGCATAGGCGTTATCAGCGACACAAAAGAGCAGCAGCCAATCAAATTTGAGGCAAAAATCGGGAACTTTGCGCTCTGCACAATCGGTTTAATAAAAAACTCAAAAGAACTCTACGCAGAGCTGGTTAACCAAGGCGCCACGTTCAAGAAATCAAGACAAAAGGCTGGCGTAACAGTTCTCAACCAGACAGAGATTGTTGGTGAACTCATATGCCGAGGAGAGAGTATACCAGACGGCATAGCGAAAATGTATGAGAAAATTGAAGGATCAATTTCTCTGCTTCTGCTCTCGGAAAACGAGCGCGCCATATACGCGGCTGGAGACACTTTTCCCTTGGTGGTCGGCTCGAAGGAGCAAAGCTGGGCAGTTGCCTCCGAAACCACAGGTTTCCCGAACTTGGGATATGACGCCTTCAAGTTTCTCGACTACCGCGAAATCGTCTCACTTGACGAAAACGGCTTAAAAACTCGAGTGCCCACTCATGGCAAAAAGCGGTTCTGCCCGTTTCTCCACGTGTACTCAGGCTTTCCCGCTTCGGATTTTTACGGCATAAACTCCGAAATCGTCAGAGAACGATGCGGTGGATTCTTAGCCGAAAACGACGACGTAAAAGCCGACTTGATCCTTGGCATTGCCGACTCGGGGCTTCCGCACTCGGTTGGCTATGTTAAAAGAAAAATTGAGATAGCCAAAGAAAAAATCCAAGAATACCTCTCAGACTTTAAACAAGGCATAATTACATCGGAAGAGCTTGAAAAAAGAATAAACGCCATTCTAGAGTTGGTTGCACCTCTCAGAAGGCCGCTGATAAAATACACGCCAGGATGGGGCAGAAGCTACATTCCACCTGCTCAGCGTAAGCGAGAGCTCATCGCAAAATATAAGCAGGTGCCTAATCCACAGATGATAAGGGGCAAAAGCATAATTCTAGTAGACGACTCGATAAGGCGAGGTACGCAGTTGCAAAACTTGCTGCGAGACAAGCTATTGCCCTTCAAACCCAAAGAGATACATGGAAGAATAGCCTCTCCACCGCAGCTTCACCCATGCATCTTTGACTTAACAACTAAAAATAGAGACTTAGCTACGCATAAAACTCTAAGCGGCATCGAACAGGGCAGCGATTTGGCAGAGTATATTGACCCAACAAGCGAGAAATACAAGAATATGGTGGAGGAAATAAGAAAGCGCATAGGCTTTACAACATTGCGTTTCTTGACCTTAGAGGAGATGATTCGGGCGGTAATTGAAGCGCCGAACAACCATAACCTGAAAAGAGAAGACTTGTGCACGTACTGCTGGACAGGACACTTTTGATTAAAGAAGTCTTATAACCAAAAAAAGACAATTAGCCCTTCGTGAAAGCAAGGCGAGTTCACTTATGTTGATTGCAGGCGTTGACGAAGCAGGCCGCGGCTGCGTCATCGGCCCCTTAGTAATAGCGGGAGTCGTAATAAAAGAAGAACAGTTGCCGCTTCTAACCCAGTTAGGTGTAAAAGACTCAAAACTTCTTTCTCCGAGAAAACGTGAAAAACTAGCCGTCGAAATCACGCGCATAGCAGAGAAATGCCTAACCATCAAGTTATCGCCAAAGGAAATTGACCAAGCTGTGGAATGCAAGAGAAAGCTGCATAAGCTTAACAGGCTGGAAGCGCAAACCATGGCGCAGATAGTAAACGCCCTGAAGCCAGATATCGTTTACGTAGACGCCGCGGACGTTAGTGAAGAACGATTCGGGCAGCATATCCACGAAGGCTTAACCGTCAAAGCCACAGTAATCGCGAAGCACAAGGCCGACAGGATTTATCCAGTTGTTTCCGCCGCTTCTATCATAGCCAAAGTGGAGCGCGACAGAGAAATTGCGGCGTTAAAAGCAGAGTACGGCGACTTTGGCAGCGGATACTTGACGGATAATAAAACGCTGGAATTTCTGAAGCAATGGATAAAGGCACATGGTGAACACGCAGACTGCGTTAGGAAATCTTGGAAACCCGCAAAACAGGTCAAAAGCGAAAATAGCCCCACGCAGCAGAAACTCGCCTAAAAGCTGGCAATTAGATCCTCAGGTGTGCGTATCTCAGCTAACTCATCCATACGAACACAGAACACATCCTTACCGGAGTATTTTCGTTTTTCAGTGATTAGCACCGGATACGCGCATACCACACGGCAGATACTTAGAAACTCTTCTATCCTATTGTCCACATTCTCTTCGCCGTTAACCGCTACACTGCCAACTATCGCATACTTCTCCCGTGGAACATTCATGATAAAATCAAAAGGCGCCCTGCCAACAGGAAAGATATCGCAGAAAGCGAATTTACGGAAGATTTTTTGAAGAACCACATTGCCAGCGGCGTCATGCACCATTTTTCTGAAACGGCATCGACGACGCTTCCTTGCATTTCCAAAAATATTTATGGGCTTTGCCACAGGAACCCCCAGAGTTTTAGCCAGCTTATACGCGGATATCACCGAAGCCTTAGCCATACCTTTTTCATATCCATAAAGAGTTCTGCGAGAAACACCTATCATCGCTGCAAGCTTGCCGATGGATAAGCCTAACTCCTTCCGTTTCTTTTCGATAAGCGCGCCGTCAACTTCAACAGTATACCCGCCTGGTCCCGCATAGACCAGCGGATTCGCAGTCTGGCGAACGATGCTCTTAAGGGTTTTTGCGGTTATCACGAAAATCGAGTTCCGCGAGTACACAGTGTCATCTTCTAAGGGTTTGCCATGCGCCTCCTGGCTAATTATCAAGGAAACGGCAGAAAGGCGATCAGCTATTACCTTAAGCTCTTGAGCGTCTTGAATGGAAAAGGTGTCAGCGTCAAAATTAATCTTTATCAGAAGAGTTTTATCGTTTTTTCTTGCTGCAAAATCGAAGCAGCTTGGGCGTGAACAGCACAATTGGGAAACCTGAAAGCCGGCTTCTTTCAGTTCGACGCCGACGTTGACCGCATCGGCAGTTTCCCGATGGTTCATTCCGCTGTCACGGCTAATACCAATTGCAGTGGAAAATATAAACAATGCTCTGACACACCACAGTATTTCTTCTACATTTTTTATCCCCACAATTAAGCATGTGCTTACTTTAGGAATTCCTGAAAAAGAAAGACAGGTTCTAAGGCGAAGAACCAAAAGTAACAGTAAAAACTAGCGTGAACACGCAATGCGAAAACCGTCATGTTTGGCGCATATTAGAGATTCATTGCAGAAACCTATAGAGGGTAGGTTCGCCGCCAACGCCGAAGCCTATTAGCCAATTAACACAGAAAACAGTAGGAGCGGGTAGATTCAGGCGCCGCAGCGAAGCTGCCGCATATAGTTGGCGAATGCATAAAGCCAGTTTTCTGCAAACAGCAGTTTTCCACGATGTTCTTTGTTCATTCTTCATAAAATTTTTATATGTGATGGAGTGTGCATATGCATATATCAGCCAATAAAACACGGTGTGATAATGGAACCAAGCAAAAAACCGCTTAACGTGCTCATCAAACAGCTGCATGGAAACATTGAAGTTGTCCTCAAAAACGGTTGCGAATATAAGGGGAAGATGATTAAGTGTGATGGGCATATGAACATTCTCTTGGAAGGAGCAACTGAAAGCAAGGATGAGCAGCCGCTTACAAACTATGGAAATGTGCTGCTGCGCGGAAACAACATTCTCTACATAGTTTTAGACGCAACGAAACACTAAAGCGCCATTGCTTAGTCCTTTTCTAGCCGCGCCGAAATGTTCGGCTGGGTATATTCGGCAATGGCAAGCCATGTAAAATTTTTATTTACCACCTGCCGCATAAGCTCTTAACGGAGAATTTTAAAATGACTGAAAAGGAGCTGCGTGTATCGAAAATTAAGGATGGCACTGTTATTGATCATATAAGCGGTGGGTATGCTCTAGATGTTGTAAAAATTTTGGGGATAACAGGTCATGAAAAGAGGGTTATGACCATAGCTATTAACGTTCCAAGCAAGCGCTTCAAAGTTAAGGATATCGTGAAGATTGAGGGGCGCGCGCTTAACGCTGAGGAAGTTAACAAAATCGCGTTGGTGGCGCCTCATGCCACTATTAATATTATTCGTGACTATTGTGTTGTGGAAAAGTTGGAGGTTAAACTGCCAAGTGTGATAGAAGGCATAGTGAAATGCGCTAACCCCGCATGTGTGAGCAACAGTAATGAGCCGGCGGTTTCTAAATTTTATGTGCAGAGTGAGGAACCTTTGTGGTTGAAATGTCATTATTGTGGTTATCTTTTGGAAAGGGCTGATGTGCTACAGAATCTCTAATATGTATGCGGTATTATTCGGAGGAAATAGTAAAGTTTATATCTTAAGATGCAATATTCTAAAATCAACAATATGTCTGAATATAGACATATTGTATGGGCGTAGAACAAAAATACACAAGGTGAAATAAGCATGATGATAATAGCCCTATCCGCAATATGGGTTTCATTCGCATGCTACCTAATATGGTATGTAACAGCGGCTAAACACAACGTAACAATCACACGCGACGAAGCAAAAACACTATGGAAAATCCACAAGAAAACCACCAACTGCAAAAGCCACAAATGGCGCCCAATTTCACTCAAAAACGGCAAAATCACCGGCTTCGAATGCCAATGCGGATACAAATACAAACAAACACGACCCATAGTATGCAGCACCCACAAAACCGTTTATCCTACCCGAAGAGACCAAACTGGCTTCCCCGTCACAACCTACTAAGCCACCTTTCACTCAGACTTGCCGCCACCAAATCTCAAGCACGCCAAGCGAAACAATTTTCTAAAATAACCCTTACCCAACACGGAACCCACATTTAATCCCCCGCACTCAGACGTGCAAAAAAACGTGTACCTCCCATCATCACCAACCTTAAGCTCAAAAGGATAAAACCTGCAGATTAGAGGCCGGACAGAGTAAATGGTGCACTTAGTGCCCTCTAAAAAGACACACTGTCCACCTTTCGTTTTTTTCATTTCATAGATATAAGGCGCCTTACCATCAACTTTTAAAGCAAAATCAGAGATGGCTTTCACAGTTACCTTGGCAATTTGTTCCGCTTCAGCCTTCAAAAGAAGGATACACCGAACCTTTTCTTCTGTGTCACCACAACATATTCCGCATTTTATACAACGAAAGCGCACGCCAGCAGGATAATCAAAGCTCATGCTTTCCTCAACAAGTCCATAATTCGCGAAGCTACCATAAAAACTTGAGGAACAACATAAGACATATACGCATTGCCCTACTCGCGTAAAGTATTACAAAACTCGGAATAACACGTTATTAACTCGCACTGCACTTCTTTTGGCGAAGCAAAAGAGGAACGTAGCCAAACATGAAATGCCCAGTTTGCAGTGGTAAACTAGATGTCGATGTAAAACAGAAGGAAGCCCATTGCCATACATGCGGGTGGAGCAGGATTTTCAGCAAAAGCGCCTAGCCTTTCACTAATTTTCTGTGGCCCTCACCATATTGATATGGTCTGCTGTGGTTTTTGTCAAGTTTCTTTTTGAACATTTCGTCCATGTTCACTGTTGGACATGCCAGCCGGCTTGCGTCTAAAATGTAGAATATGGTGTCGATTAGTTCCTCTGCTATCTTCTCTTCTGTTTCGCCCTTTTTCCAAGCGTCGCTTGCCTCACCCAATTCTATGAATGCAAAGAGAAGTTTTTTGGGGATGTCCTCAGGTTTATTGTAGAAGCCCTTTTCTATGACGAGCGCTTCGATTTCTTTTTTCATCTCTTCCAGATGCATTACAAGTTTCTCCTAATGTGTAAAATAAATCCTAACCTTTTTTATACTTTTTAGCACTGTTCTTAAACGTTTTCTTTTACCAGTTTACATCGCCCAAAAAGAGTTTTAAATGCAATTTAGACGCTTATTCTGGCTTTTATTCCGAATACGGAATATTAGAAGTCTTTATTTTCCTTTCCTAAACATTTTATTCCAGATTCGCGTAATAAGAAGCGAAAAATAAGGGCATTTGTGTCTCAGCAAGGAAAAGACCTCCAAAGACGGAACAGAGATGCGTTTGGGCAAAGCGGGCGAAGTTGGCTGGTGGAAAAAGTGCAAGCCTCCTCCAGAGTTCACTTTAAAACCGCCATCAACTCGCCCAAACTCTCTCAACCTACTTTCAGTAGAAGCCACTTATGACCGCTTAATTCCTACTTCATTTTGCTCATTCCAATAGTCATGGCGGCTCTTTTGGAAACGCTAAAATGCCGCTGGTGCATCTCTCTAATGCGCAGGTGCTTGCCTTAATGGTTTACAATGAGTTAAGGAAAGATTATTTATTAAACCGCTGGGTCGTAATTGCCACCGAACGCAGCAGAAGACCCACAGACTTTGCCAAGCAAAAAACTGAAGCAACGCAAGGCGGTATTTGTCCTCTTTGTGTAGGTAATGAGCATATGACGCCGCCAGCCGTCCTGCTTTACTTAAAACAGCCGAATGGGGAAATAAAAAAAGGCAAAGATGACGATGGCACACGACCCAAGAACTGGCTTATCCGTGTTATCCCAAATCTCTATCCCGCGTTTATTCCCCCAAAAGAGCAACAAAAAGAGCCGCCAAAAATATTGGAAAGCGAAAATTTCGGCTACGCCATTGGGCATCATGAGGTTTTGGTGGAATCACCAAATCACGATGAAGACCCGGCAGACGCAGAGTTGCCACAGCTAAAGCACCTCATCAACGCGTACATTGACAGGCTATGCGAGTTATCGGCTAAACCCTATGTAAAGTATGTTTCAATTTTCCGCAATTATGGAAAGGAAGCAGGCGCCTCACTTTCTCATGCGCATAGCCAAATAATAACAACAGCCACCATCCCAAGAATAGTTGAAGAAGAGATGACGGCAAGCAAAAACTTCTATGAGCAACATAAAAAATGTGTATTTTGCGACATAATCGAGAAAGAAGCAAAAGGCCCGCGGTTGATCCATGAGAACCCGCACTTTATAGTTTTCGCGCCGTATGCTAGCGTGCATCCACTAGAATTCTGGATACTTCCCAAGAAGCACGACATAAACCTACTTAACCTAACAGACACGGAAATAACTGCGTTTGCCGAAACGTTAAAAATAAGCTTGAAAGCGTTGAAAGACGTTGTGAACGACCCGCCCTACAATTATGGCTTCCATTTGGCACTTGACCGCAGCGCAGAGAACTATTATCATTGGCATCTGGAAGTTTACCCGAAACTAGCAATATGGGCAGGTTTCGAAAAAAACACAGGAGTATACATAAACACTGTAAAGCCCGAAACCACCGCTGCAGAACTCAGAAAAGCGATAACTGCTTAGAACTGCCGAAGCGCCTTCTCGTACTTCGGCCTAATCTGCAATACATCTTCCAAGTAAGCCCGCAATGGCTCAGCGACGCTCCAAGCTTGCGCGATGCAGCCGCGTGGCGTATGCGGGGGGTCGCCGTCAAAAATTTCGCTTAAAGTGCCAAGGCCCGCTTGAGTAAGCTGTTCAGTAAATAAAGGCATTAGAAGATTCTGCAACTCTTGCGCGCTGCTACTTTTTGTCTTATGAACTGCTGTTACGTAGGGGCCAAGTAGCCAAGGCCAGACAGTACCATTATGGTATGCTTGATCTCTGCTTCGTCTGTCACCTACGTACATGCCCTTGTATCTAGGGTCGCATGTTGCCAGCGTTCTTAAGCCGAAAGGCGTTAGAAGCTCTCGGTGCACCACGTCAACAGCACGCTTGCATTTCTCTGCGTCAAGCATGATGAAATCCAGAGCTACCGCAATTATCTGGTTAGGCCTAAGAGTCGCATCTCCGCCTGATTCATTGATTACATCAAATAAACAGCCATTTTCGCTGTTCCAAAATTTTTCGTTGAAGCTTTTTTGCGCGGCACTGGCCATTCCAGCGTATTTCTCGGCTAAACCTTGCTCGCCAAACCTTTCAGCCAGCCGCTGCATGGTCTTCAACGCATTATACCATAACGCTTGTATTTCCACAGCCTTCCCCGCTCGCGGTGTAACCGCCTTGCCATCCACCTCTGCATCCATCCAAGTAAGCCGTGGCCCATGCGCAAGTAAGCCGTCGCTGTCTAAATGTATGCTGAAATCCGTGCCGCGTTCATGAAAATCAACAATTGCCTTCAGCCCAGTCCACAGCTGCTTCTGAACGAAGGTGAAGTCGCCTGTATGCTTCAAAAACTGAAGAACAGCGTTAATATACCATAAGGTTGCGTCAACCGTGTTATAGACTGCTTCACCCGACTTGTCTTCCACGTAATTGGGAATTAACCCGCGCCTGCAGTACGCCATAAAATGTAGGAAAATTCGGCGTGCTTCTTCGAACTTGCCAGTTGCCAGCATCAGGCCGGGTAGGGAAATAAACGTGTCTCTGCCCCATGTTTCAAACCAGAAGTAACCAGCCAAAACAGATGACCCACCGCCGGTGCTTTTGACTAGAAAAGTGTCTGCGGCCAGAAGAAGCCAATTTAACCAGTCGCTTACTGCCATTTGGCTGTGAGAAGAGTAAAACTTGGCTAAAATGCTTCTGCGAGCTGCGTTTTCTGTTTTAAATTGTTCTTCAACATCTCCTATCGCACAGCCGAACCCATCCAGCATCGACATGCATTCTTCGCTGTTTTCTGCTGCTGCAGAGATTATGGCAAACTTGACCTTGCGCTTAGGCGGCACTATCACTTCAAAGTAGCCTGGCTGATAGCAGTCATCTGTGCTGCTTTCGCCTCGGATAGCTTCTTCACGATAGTATAACCGCTCGATCCATACCGGTTTTGCAGTAAAGCAGCCGGTGGTAGCGCGGGCGGCGATGACGGCTTTTGGCTGGTCAAAGGCTAATTTTACTTCCGCGCCATTTTGCTGTTGACTGAAGCTTAACGGTGTTCTCCATCTATCTATAACGGAGTGAAAGTGTCTGCAGCTTAACAGCGGGAAAATTCTAAATGAGGCATCAGCGTCGCTGCTGTTCAAGACATCGTAAATTACAGCCACAGCGTTTTTCTCTCTAGGCATGAAAATCGTTTTTTCAATTTTGACATCGCGCATTACGTAGGTATAGCTTGGAAAGGGCGATAACGAAAATTCCTTTAGGAATAGGTAACCTTGTGGGAAAATCTTGCCGTGAAACTCGTTGGCGCCAAGCTGATAAACCGTGTCGCCCACTTGAACATCTTCATCCAATTTTGCAAGGCATACGGTGCGGTCGCCAGGCGGATGCAAAGCAGCTACAAGCAGACCGTGATATTTTCTTGTGTTTAAACCTAAGACCGTGCTGGCGGAGTAGCCGCCTAACCCGTTTGTGATGAGCCACTCTTTGTGGATTGCATCATCAAAATCCGCAAGTTTTTCTTCGGTGAGACTTAGACGTGGCAATTGCATTTTAGGGCATCAGCTTTGCGATGTTCTTATCGCGCGGGGCACAGAAATAGTTTGCTACCGGGTTGCATTTAGTCCTAAACAGGAGCAAATGCGGCTTCGTAAGCTTGTATTCAGTTAGGGTTTCAGCGTAGCCCATGCCCTTCGCAAAAACAAGTTCCGCTTCGTCATAAACTTTTAGAAATTCGGGGGAAACCTCTTTTTTTAGCAGTCCCACGGCGTCGGTGCCTGTGGTTAATATGTTATCTGCAATTTTGTTCATACCTGAAATTTCTACATCATCCAATGTTGCATCGTTAATTACCGGACCGCCCTTGACGACGTATGTTACTTTCAAACCCATGTTTTTCAGTTGCTCAACCAGCAGAGTGTCGAAAACTATTTCGCCAGCATTATCAGCCAAATATAGAACACTTCTTGCCTTTTTAGCTATTTCATAGGCCTTGTCAATGTCGTCCACCACTAAGTCTTTTGCGGCTTCCCTGAAGCTTTTAGTTAAAGTTTTGAAGGAGAATTTGTGGCCGGGAATGTCGAACTCCATTATGTTGCCCACTATGGCGCATAAGCACGCTTTCTTGAACCGTTCCTGCTGTGTATAACCTGCTTCCACAATCTTCCGTGCATAGGGCAGTAGCTTCAAGGCTTTCTCGTTGCTCATCTTCTTGCTGCGCTGGTAGGGGTCATTATTGCCTGTCAACCGCTTTATTAGGCGATCTCGCTTTGTGCCAATATCCGCTGGGATAACTGTAGGCCCGAATTCCTTGTTTAACAGTTTTATAACTTCCTGTATGGCTCTAAAGCGTAGCGCAGGGTTTGTTGTGGCTTCATAAACTTCCACGGTTGCCCTTACAAGCAGGCAAGATGCGCATTCTGCTTCAACTTTCACGGCGGCTCACACATGAATATTCTTATGCTGCGTCTGCAAATTCACGCAGTACACTATAAGGGTCTTTCGCCTTTACAATGGCACTTGCAACAAGCACGCCCTGCGTTCCCAACCTTATGGCTGTTGCAACATCTTCACCGTGGCTTATACCCGCGCCGCATAAAATTGTAACATCCGAGTTAATACTACGCACAAGCTTGACTGTGGTTGTGACAACTTCAGGCTGCGCTCTTGAAACCGCTATGCCCGTGCCTATCAGTTCAGGCGGCTCAATAGATACGATGTCAGGTTTCAAGGCAGCGGCTGCGGCGCTCACAGCGGGATTGTTAACGCACACGCAGGAGATGAAATTCTGCTCGCGTGCTAACATTATAATTGCGTCGATATCTGCTAGCGTAAGCCGTCTCTCAGAATGGTTAATCAACGTCCCAACAGCGCCTGCTTCTTTAATTGCCTCGGCAAGAACATGCCCCGTATAGCTTCCAGGCTTTATTGGGTCAATGTGCTGAGCAAAAACAGGAATCTCAACGGCTTTCGCCACGCTGGAGATGTCCGTGAACTGAGGTGCAACAGCGATAGTTATTCCTGTTTCCTTGCTTACTTTTTCAGCTTGCTTCGCAAGTTTGATGGCCTTTTGTCCTGTTGCCTCCAGATACGTCTTGAAATTTATAATTATTATTGGCGTAGGTAGCTTCATCTTCAAAGGGCTTTTTCACCTTGGTTACTGGTTAGTGTAAAATGTTAATATTATTTGCCGTTTACTAATACCAAATTCAATGGCAACAATATTTCTAATGGCGAAAGCAGCAAGGGCCTATTCCTGAAAAACTTTCTCCACGTTTCACCGAAACTTGGCAAGATAATCCTTAATCATCTGCGCATGCTCAAAAGCCAACGTTTCCGGCACCTCATTTAAGCTAAAAAGTTTGATTTCTTCAATTTCGCTTTCCTGCCTTTTGATTTCTCCTCCAACAACTTTCACCAGAAAACACGTGGGGTAATAATCGTACTCCACACCATCCTGCACTCCTTGCTCGTGATACTCGCCTATCTTGCCCGCTATTTCCACATCTAAACCCGTTTCCTCTTTCACCTCCCGGACTATAGTCTGCTCTACGGTTTCGCCGGGGTCAACTCTTCCGCCGGGCAAAGCCCAAAATCCGCGGAAAGGAACAGTACGCCGTTTGATTAGTAAAATTTTGTTCGGCGGAAAAGGAATTATGGCGGTTGTGGTTCTTCCTGCAAACTTCATTACGCGCGCTCCTTTGATAAGTGAGTATTTTTCTTCTCCAATTTATCACTATTGCAACAGATAAGGCATGTTCTAAAAAAGACAAAATGAAAAAGAGGGCAGCGATGTAAATTTTTTAGGCTTTCGTTTTCTTCTCTAAAAGTTTATGATTCTTCGCTGGCACAAAAACTGCAGCGGCAACGGTGGTTGTCCATAAGCCATTTTTGTCGCCTGTCGCTGACTGCGTTATGTTGGTTGTCTTGATTATCAACCCGCTGGTTTTGAAAAGCTTTTTTCTTTCGTCCCATGCAGTTTCAGGGTCAAAGGCAATGCCCATCGTAGTGGCAAGCATTGTTGCAGCTAAATCTTCCGCGTAATCGCCAGCTACCTCGTCTGTTTGCCCAAACGAGTGATGCTCAGATAGGTAGCCATACTGATTTTTGCCTGAGGGAATAGCTACGCCGATAGAGGAGGCAACAAGCCTGTGTGGTTCGTTGGTGGCGTTTCTGGCTAAAACCACAAAGGTGATTTCGCCAGGCTGCACCATTTTCAAGCCTTGTTCGCGTGAAAGCATTTCGCATCCAGGAGGAACGATGCTGGAAACATTGACAAGGTTGCAGTGGTGTATACCAGCGTTTCTTAAGGCTAATTCGAAGCTTTGGAGTTGCTCTTTGTGTTTGCCTACGCCCTTCGTTAGGAAGAAGTATTTTGGAATCATTTTTTATATCGCAATTACGAATTGCAGCATGCATTTATTAGCCTTTTGCTTCAAAAGTAATGTTTAAGCAGCAAATGAAAAGAATAAGCCAAGTGTGAATATAATTAATTGAGGTTTAAATGTCGTGGCACCTCTTCAAAGCGTGTTCAAAGACGAGACGAAGCTTGACATTAACTATGTTCCACGCCGTCTGCCCCACAGAGAAAAAGAACACCGTTTGCTAATGGAATTCTTCAATTTCCTGCTGCAATCTCCAGGAAAAATGAGCCAACGTGTTATCATAACAGGCGAGGTTGGCGCGGGAAAGACCGCGCTCGCCCAGCGCTTTGGAGCAGACATAACCTCTGAAGCCGCAAAGAAA
This sequence comes from Candidatus Bathyarchaeales archaeon, assembly GCA_049718365.1. Lineage (GTDB taxonomy): Archaea > Thermoproteota > Bathyarchaeia > Bathyarchaeales > Bathycorpusculaceae > JAOAIV01. The sequence continues at coordinate 2,747 of JBNARN010000017.1, read as the reverse complement.
GGAGTAAACTTCCGCTATGTCCATGTTAACTGTCGCGAGTACCGCGGCAGATTATTTCTTATAATGCAGCATGCGCTTGCTGCTTTCAGCCCGACTTTTCCGAAGCGCGGTTACTCTGCAGAAGAGCTACTGAAAACCTTAATGCAAGTTCTAGATGAAGAAAACGCGTACATCATTCTAACCTTAGATGAAGCTGATGCCCTCATAGAGCGCGAAGGCTCAGAAACCGTTTACAAGCTAACGCGGCTGCAAGAAATAAGAACAGGCGAACCTCAGAGAATGTCGCTTATTTTCATTATGCGTGATTTGAAGGCAATAGAGAAGTTAGATGCAAGCTCAAGAAGCACAATGCAACATAACGTTATTAGGCTGGAGAAGTACCAGAAAAGTCAGCTCATAGATATTTTAACCGAAAGGGTTTCTATGGCTTTTGCGCCGTCAACAGTTGCGGATGACGTTGTAAGCCTTATAGCTGAGCTGGGAGTTACTGAAAACGGAAATGCCCGCTTCGCTATTGAGCTTTTGTGGCGCGCTGGGAAATACGCTGACGCGGAAAACCTTGGTTCAGTTACGCCCGAATGCGTTCGGAAAGCGGTTTCCAGTATAATTCCAACCTTCCGGAAAAGCGATTTGGCTTCGCTTGGGCTTCATGAGAAACTGTTCTTGCTTGCTGTTGCCAGATTTTTCAAAGAGAACCAAAGCGCCTACGCTTCACTGTCCGAGGTGGAGCAGATTTACGCCGTGATCTGCGAGGAATTCAATGAACAGCCTTACAGCCACACTCAACTATGGAAGTACGTCCAATTTTTCTCTGCACTGGGCATTTTGAAAACTGAGGTCACAGCAACCAGCACGCGAGGTAGAGCAACACGGATTTCTTTGCCTTCAATATCAGCTTATGAGCTGGAGAAAGAATTAAGTGCCGCTTTAGAAAAAAGCCGAAGATGAAGTGCTATGGAAATCGAGGAAGTTTTTTCTTCAAAACCGAGGCTGAAAATCCTCAAGCTTATCGCGCAACTGGGCGCGCTTAATGTCTCGGATATTGCTCGCAGAATTAACTTGAACTATTCTGCAACAAGTGCACATTTAAAGCTGCTGGAGGCTGAGGGGATATTAACACAAAGGGTTTACGGGAGAATTCACATGTACAAATTCAATGAAAACTCGCTTAGGGCTAAGGCGGTGCAAAATCTAATAGAAGCCTGGGAACAGAATAAATAGGAAGCAAGTCGTATTCCACTCTCTGGAGGAAAATAATGTGACTATGGTTGATGTGTCCGGCAAGGCGGAAGTACTGCGAGAGGCCACCGCGAAAGGGACAATTAGGCTGAAGCCTGAGACCGTGAATTTGATAAAAGAAGGAAAAACAGCTAAGGGCGACCCGCTTTACACAGCAAAAATCGCGGGGATTCTCGCGGCTAAAAAAACGAGCGAGCTAGTGCCGCTTTGCCACCCGTTGCCCTTGACAAGCGTGGATGTTGAAGCTAAAATCGTGGATAAAACCACTGTGGAAGTTACAGCAACCGTGAAAACTAAAGCCCAGACAGGCGTGGAAATGGAGGCGCTTACCGCGGTTTCTGCAGCGTTGCTGACAATTTGGGATATGACAAAGCAGTATGAGAAAGATGCCGCCGGGCAGTACCCGACGACGGCTATAGAAAATATTCATGTTGTAAGGAAATTAAAGCAGGTGTAGCCGCATGAGCGAGAGCACAAAGCAGCATAAGGCATCAGCGCCTCGGCAGCTGAATTTTGCAGTTTTTGTTTGCAGCACCTCGCGTTATCAACAGCTGCAGAAAGGCGAGAAAATAACTGACGCGTCAGGCGATGCCATAGTGGCTTTGCTGAGAAACGCGGGACACAATGTTATGTTCAAGAAGATAATAGCAGACGACACGCAAATGATTAAAGAAGCAGTTGAAGGCGTTTTGCGCTCTGCAGAACTGGACGCTGCCATATTTTGCGGTGGCACAGGAATCGCTCCGAAAGACGTTACTATCGAAACGGTTTCACTATTTTTTGAGAAGACGCTGCCCGGCTTCGGCGAGATTTTTCGGCGCTTAAGCTATGAGAAGATAGGCTCAGCAGCGGTTATGTCCCGC
>JBNARN010000017.1:0-635 GCA_049718365.1 Candidatus Bathyarchaeales archaeon | reverse complement strand
CGCCTCACATCGTTAGGCACGCTCGGGAATAACGATGACCTTGATAGACAAATACGGCAGACCTCTACTTAACCTCAGAATAGCCGTAACGCCAAGATGCAATCTCCGCTGCGATTACTGCCACAAAGAAGGCGAAGAATGCAGCGTAAACAGCACTTCTGAAGAAATGACTACGGACGAAATCATTAGAATCGCCAGAATCGCCGTTGAGCTAGGCATCAACCGAATTAAGCTGACAGGCGGCGAGCCGCTCATGCGAAAGGACCTCTGCGAAATAGTCAAAGGCATCGCTGCAATACCCGGCTTAAAAGACCTCTCAATGACAACTAATGGGAGCCTGCTGAGCGCTCAAGCACAAGAACTCCATGCATGCGGCTTAAAACGCGTGAATATCAGTTTGCCAACTTTGAACGCTGAAGTTTACCGCAAACTAACCGAGGGACAAATTGAAAGAGTGTTAGACGGCGTCAAAGCCGCAGTTGAAGCGGGCTTCCATCCAGTTAAGCTTAATATGGTTGTTTTAAACGGCGTTAACGTTGACAACGTGCAGGAAATGATGGATTTCGCGCGGCAAACAGGCGCCATACTGCAGCTCATCGAGCTTGACCCGGTTAACGTTGACGACGCATACTTCA
>JBNARN010000016.1:586-19976 GCA_049718365.1 Candidatus Bathyarchaeales archaeon | reverse complement strand
GCTGTAGGCATAGCTGCCCCAAGTCACGTAGATGTCGCTTAAGTCTTTCTGATCCTTCCAGTTCTTGGCGTCTATTGCCTCGCTAACACCGCAGCCATAAGCGCCTGGACGATCACCGAAAACTCTGTAATAAGCCTCTTCCTTAGCTTTTTCAAGCTCAACACCCTGCGCCACGCGCTCTTTCACTTCAGTGTCCACATGCTTAAGGATATAGTTCTGCTCTGGAGACTCCTTAAGGCTGGCTACCAACGCCACCGCATCATCGATTATGTGCACTACATTGGGAAATGTATCTCTGAAAAGACCGCTAATGCGAACGACTACGTCAATGCGGGGTCGCTTTAACTCCTCCAGAGGTATGGCTTCAATCCCGACAACACGGCCGCTTGATTCTTCCCACACGGGCCTGACGCCCATCAAATAAAGAATCTCGGCGATGTCATCGCCTTTAGTTTTCATTGTGTCGGTAGCCCAAATAACGATGCCAACGCTTTCTGGATAGCGCCCTTCTTCTTTTAAATACCGCTCAAGAAGTGCATTGCCCAGCGCTACTCCTACACGCCAGGAAGCCTGTGAAGGCACGGCGCGGGGGTCGACAGAGTAAAAGTTCCTGCCAGTAGGCACAGAGCCAGAAGGACCCGAAGGGACATACGTGCCTTCACAAGCACCCAACGTATTCGCCATCTCGTCAGTAGTAGCAGCCAAAGCAGGAACAAGGAAACTGCCTATGTAAGCGAGGCATCTCCGCACATTTGGATTACTTCCGCCGAGAACCTGCTGCATCACCGAATCAACATCTTGCTCCCTGAAGCCTTTAGCATGGAACTCTTGGATTAGCTTTAGACAGAGCGCATGCACCTCCCTGAGGATGTCGCCGTTTGTTCGGCCGTCTGCATTAAGCTTGCCCCGATTCGCCAGCAATTCCTCGTAATCGTAGCCCTTCATCGCCGCAATTGACTGCCGCAAAGAAGGCACAGAACCATTGTTTAACCTTGTCAGCGTAACTAGGAACTCTTCTAGACGCGAGTCTACTGGAGGCTCGCCGAAAATGTGCAGACCATCGCGGATTTGCGCATCCGATAATTCATGTATGTAAGCATGCAGCTTCTCCAGGAAAGCGTCGAAGTCGGCGAACGCAGCATCTTCAGTAACGTTTAAGTCGTGATCCAGTTTAGCGTTAACCACGTTTTCCCAGATCAGCTTTTGAGAAATCTGCGCCTTGCTTGGATCAGCCACTTTAACATGGTAATACTCTTGCAGTTGAACCTCCAACTTGGCAAGTTCCTCATATGTATCAGCGTTATGCATCACGGGAACCAGATACTCGATAATGCAGCAGTAACTCCGCCGTTTTGCCTGAGTGCCCTCGCCGGGATTGGTAATGACGTAGGGGTAAATGTTTGGCAAGTCAGAAATGGCTATGTCAGGGAAGCACGAAGCGGAAAGCCCAACGGATTTGCCGGGCAGCCACTCCAAAGTGCCATGAGTGCCCACATGTATGATAACGTTGGCTTTGAATACGTCTCGAATCCAGCGATAATACGCGTAGTAATGATGAGGCATTGAAACGTCAGGGCTGTGATAAATGCTGGAGGGGTTCTCGAGAAAGCCGCGGGGCGGCTGCAGCCCGATGAAGACGTTACCGGTAACCAAGCCAGCAACCAGCAACTCATCCCTATAGCTGAAAAGTTTCCCCGGAGGGTCGCCCCAATCCTTCCTCATCTTAGCTTGAACGTCAAGTGGCAATTCATTAAACCACGTTAGGTACTGCTTCTTGGAAATTTTAGCGATGGCCCTTTCAGCAAGCTCTTCGGCGCTTAGCCAGCGGCGGTCATTAGTTAAGCCGTCGATTATAGCCTCAATGAGTTTCTGCCCATTCTCGGGTATAAAGTCAAGCTTGTACCCTGCTTTGTTTAGTTCGCATAGAAAACGATGAACTGAAACAGGGACATCAAGCCCGAAGGCATGGCCTATGGTGTCGTTCCTCGGCGGATAATTATGCAGAATTATCGCTACTTTCTTTTCGCTGTTTGGGATATGCCGCAGTTTTGCCCAGTTTATGCTTAAACTAACTACTTTCTTAATTCTCTCCTGTATAGGCTCGTACTGAATTACCATTGTTCCTGGCGTGCTGGTTTGTGAGAAAGACATTGCCGCGATGGGCACAGTGATTAAGAGACCATCGAATTCAGGCATGGCCACGCTGGTAGGCACGTCAATGAGGCCGATGCCTTGCATGCTTTCACGCCATTCGTCGTAGGTATTGCAGGTTAAAATCGCCTTTATTATGGGCACACCCAGCTTCTTCAAGGTATCAATTGCATTGGAGCCAAATAGGGAAGTGGAGAGAGAAAAGGCCAATGCGCTGATTACTACGTCAACAGTGGGTTTTCCGTTCTTCATGAAATAGTTTTCAATAACCCACTCTAGCCCTTTCATTCCTAAGGCTTCATTTTTCGCGCCTGTGAAAAACACGGGAAGCGCATTGGCGCCTTGTCGTTCTATTTCTTCGATTAGCTTGTTAACGAAGCTGGTGTTTTCGCCTTGCCATTGCGTCTGATGGAACCAAATCCCCACTGTTGGTTTACCCGGCACGATTTTCTTTGATGCATATTCTTCAAATGTGGGCGGCTGCGGGAAGTCGGGGTGATAGATGCCTTCCCATGGTGGGCGCTCCGGCGGGTTAACGTCGTAATTGGCGCCGGCGAAGCGGTTGGCCAAGTAAAGTAGGAGGTTTTCTATGTTCTTTTTTCCGCCATAATTAAGGTACTTGAAAATTTGCTTGTAATCTTCCGGCGTGACAGTTGAATAGCTTCTGTATTTGGCGTTTTGACCGAAAAATGAGGTGGAAACGAAAAGCGGAACCTTGGCGCTTTTCAGCGTCGAAGCCAACAGCTCGAATTCTGGGAGGTCGCCCATCAGATGGACGAGTGTTACGTGGGATTTTTGAGCGAACTGGATGAAGTTGTCAAGTTTGCTGAAAGCTCTGAAGTCGCCGCCGGTTTGGATTTGAGCTTCCACCACGTTGCCTAACTTGCCATTTACGGAGTTAACTGCAGAAATGAAGGGCACGGCGTCTGTTGGGATTGTTGTGGCAAAGGCTATCTTGAGTTTCGCCATGTCTATGCAAGCGCCTCTGTTTTTGCTGTAACGGAGGACGGTATCTTCCACTGCTTAATGCCTATAGACTCGGGCAGCAAGGGCGTAATTTGCGGCCTATCCACTACGGAATTGGTTATGCGTGCTTTAACGCCGTAGACTGCGGCAATGTTATCTTCTGTTAGCACTGTTTCGGGAGTACCAGCGGCGAAGATGCAGCCTTTTTTGAGCATGAGAATTCTGTCTGAGAATCTGCTGGCCAAATTCAAATCGTGTATAGCCATTATTACAGAGCAGTGCTTGCTTTGCGCCAGACATTTGAGTATCAGCAGTATCTCTAGCTGATGCTTAATATCCAATGAGCTGGTGGGTTCGTCGAGAAGCAGAACCTGCGGCTCCTGCGCCAAAGCGCGTGCAACAATTACTTTTTGTTGTTCTCCACCGCTTAGCTCATTAAAGTGGCGCATGGCTAATTCCTTAATGCCCAAGAAATCCAAGGTTTCTGCAACTATCTCGTAGTCACGTTCGCTTAAGCTCCAGTGGATATATGGTTTCCGACCCATCAGCACTACATCGAAAACAGTGAATGGGAACATGCTGGTGGAAACCTGAGGCACATAGCCCATGATTCTTGATAATTCTTTGAGATTCAGTTTGCTTGCGTCTTTGCCGTCGATTAGCACAGTGTTTTGGCGGGTTTTTAGAATTCGGTTAATGCATCTTAAAAGAGTACTTTTGCCTGAACCGTTTGGGCCGACTATGCTTAGAATTTCTCCGGCTTCCACGGCGAATTCAATATCCTTCAAGACAGGAATACTTGCATAGTTAAAGCAGAGTTTATTTATTACAAGTTTCAACGCCAACTTTGCCTCCTTTTACTTATTAAAATGTAAAGGAAAAACGGTACACCAAGAAGGGAAGTTACAATGCCTACTGGTAACTCAGCTGGCTGCATTACCAGCCGCCCCACAGTATCCGAGCAGAGAAGCAAGCAGGAGCCGACAAGGGCGCTGCATGGTATGAGAAAACGATGGTCACTTCCTATGAGCATCCGTGAGATATGCGGCGAAATTAGGCAGACAAAACCGATTACGCCTGTGAAAGCGATTATTGTGGCGGTTGCCAGCGTTTCCAGAACCATCGTTATCGCAAGGACACGTTTAGAATTAACGCCTAAGCTTGTTGCTACATCTTCACCCATGCTTAGCACGTTAATGTTCCAAGACTGAAAAATCATGAGAATTATTGTGACTAAAACTATGGGGAAAACGATTTGTATGCTTTCCCAATTTGCAGAATTAAGCCCGCCCATAAGCCAGAAAACAACCGCGCGCACAGCTTGATGCTCAGGCGCAACATACTGAATTAGTGATAACATAGCGGAGAAAAGATAGCCAACGGCGACGCCTGCTAAGATTACGGTTTCAGGAGTCATGGCACGTATGCGCGCGATAAAAAACACCAGCACCATAGCTAATACGCTGAAGAAGAAGGCGTTGGCAATAACCAAGTAATGCCCATAACCTTCTATTACGCCTACGCCAAACACTATGGCTAAGGCTGCACCAAACCCGGCTGCTGCTGAAATCCCCAAAATGTAGGAGGAAACAAGCGGATTACGCAGGACACCTTGCATGGTTGCACCTGAAGCTGCGAGACCAGCGCCAGCAATTATTGCCAGAACAACCCTTGGCAAACGCAGATTCCAGATTATTATTTGAGTTACGGTAGAGCCTGCGTCTATACCCAAAGATGGGAAAAGCTTGGCTAAAATAACTTGCACGGCCTCGTTGAATCTGGGAGAACCAGCGCCGAGGCTAATGGAAACAATTGCAGCTGCGATTATTGCGAAAGAAATGGTGAGTAGGGCAAGAATTTTCCGCTTCTTGCCCGCGCCATATAGTTTTTTAAGCTCTGCAACGCTGCTCATGGATATGCAAACACTCCTTGCAATGGAATTCCTAGGAACCGCTGGTAAAGCTCCGCGTGCACAGCGTTGGGATTTATGTCTGCAAAGAGCGTGGGTTGGCACCATTTAGCCCAGTAAAGGTAACCAACTACACTGCTTATTCCGCCTCGGATGTCCCAATCACAGATGTAGACTCGCCCATTCTTGATAGCGTCGACGCCCGCTAACTCTGGCCGGCTCATTATTGCATCACGTTCAGCGATAAAGTCTGTTACGTTATGTGTTGGACTTTTGATTAAACGAATAATTATGGCAGGGTTCTGCTCCACAACGAATTCGGGGCTTAGCACTGGCGCGTAAACAGTCTGGTTTTCTGCGATATTAATTCCGCCAGCTTGATCTATGCCCGGCGTAACGAAAGTATTGTATGGCCGGTACCATTCAAGCATAACTTTAGGTTTCTGTGCTATGGTCAGATTTGCTATGCGCTGTTTGACAAGGTTGTTGTAGTATTGAACGAAGTTAATGTACTCGTTAGCTTTGTCTTGTTTGCCTACAATTGAAGCCAATTTGCTTATTAGATTACAGCTGAAGTCAACTACTGTGACATTTGAATGCTTGGTTGGTTCAGGGTCTGTTGGATCAGCAATGAAGATAGGTATGCCAGCGGCTTCCAATTGGCTCATAGCCACAGTATTATAAGGCAACATTGAATCGGCAAATAATACGTCGGGTTTTAACTCCAGTATTACTTCGATGTTTGGCATGTAAGAGTTTTCGCCAGCAACGGTCACGTTTAAAATGGAAGGTGGCATGGTGGAACTTGCATCGCGCCCTACAATTTTGTCTTGAACTCCAAGCGCACAGAGCATTTCAGTTAAGCCAGAGTTGATGCTAACAATACGTTTAACAGGCACTGTTAAAGTTACATTTCTGCCCGCGCCATCAACAATGGTGATATTCTGAGGCACAACAGGAGTTGGTGTTGGCGTGGGTGTTGGAGCAGGTGTCTCTGTAGGAGACGGCGTGCCGGTAGCTGACGGCGACTCCGAAGGCTCAGGAGAAGGAGAAACAACCGGGCTGGAAACAGGCGTAGATGAAGGCGAAGAAGAAGGCGACACCGACGGCGAAGGAGACGAAGAAGGAGATAGGAAAGTGTAGCCACCATAAACCGACACCGCAACTATAGCAACAATAACAATGGCGACCACGAGAACGATTCTTCGCAAAACCGTTTCACCTCCATACATCAATTATTATGTTGTAAACTGTGAAACAGGTTTTCTCGGACAGCTGAGATAATAGGTGCGGCGGCGAGTTCTTCTAGCTGGAAATATTTGCCGCCTAGCTCAGCGCAAACTTGCCTCACAAGTCCTAATGTAATGAAGCTGCGTTCAGTGTCAATAGCGATTGAGTTTATTCCAGCTGAGCTTATTGCGCGGGCTACGGCTTTTGCTTCTTCCACAGGGTCACCGCCGTTTAGAGAAACATTGGCTCGGCCATCAGAAACCAAAACTAAAAGTGGAATTGCCTCTTTATCTCGCCGCATATACTCGCGGATAACAGTTAGTCCAAGATTTAATCCGTGAGCCATCGGCGTGCGACCGCCCGTGGGCAAGTTAACTAAGCACTTCTGGGCGAGATCTACGCTGTTGGTTGGCGGAAGCACCAGTTCAGCTGTGTTTTTCCTGAAAACAACCATGCCCACGCGGTCGCGGCGCTGATAAGCATCAAGCAAAAGAGAAAGAATGGCGCTTTTGGTGGCGGTCATTCTCTCTTCAGCAGCCATAGAGCCGCTGGCGTCAACTACAAACATGATTAAGTTGCCTACTTTTCTTTCACGAACTTTTTCTCGTAGATCAGATTTTTCAATAAGCAACGCGTTCGCGCAGTCAGAGCCGTTTTTTCGCTGGAGCTGGTAAGGAGCAGCAGCTCTTAGTGTAGCGTCAAAAGCTAAGTCAGCCACTTTTCCCTTGGGGATCACGCTATCTACATAGCGACCTGTTTTGGCTTTGCTTCGGCTTTTGGACCTTCTTCCCGTGCAGCTACGCGGCATCTGATCGAGAACAGGCATAGAAAGCTTTTTAACTGGATAGGGAGATCCAGCATCGAAGACCTGTTCTTTTTCAGGCGTATCATTTTCTTGCAGCTGCTCATCTTGGGAAGAATTGTTTTCAGACTGGGACTGGGGGGGTTCTTTGTTTCGGCGCCAGTTCTGAACGCTTTCTTGAATTTGCTGCTGCTCCAGCTTGGGTTCTTCGAATGGTTGGCGCCGGCGGCGATGCGCAAGCGCTAACTCAGCGGCTTCTATTACGTCTTCCTCGATGACTTCTGTGCGCCCTTTAAAAGCGGCAATGGTGCAAGCAGTCTTATAAATTGTGATGTCGGCACGGTGACCGTCAACGCCGAAGTCTATGCAGATTCTCGTGATTAAATCCAGCATTTCGTCACTTAATTTCACGTTGGGCAGAAGCTTTCGGGCCTCTTCAATCTTGCGGCGCATTTGCTCTTGCGCACTTTGATACGCCTCGATGAAGGATACAGGGTCATTTTCGAAGGCAACGCGTCTGCGCACTATTTCTGCTCGCGCTTCCTGATATGGAATGCCTTTAACTTCTACTGAAAGGGCAAAGCGATCTAACAGTTGAGGGCGTAGCTCTCCTTCTTCAGGGTTCATTGTGCCCACTAAAACGAACTGGGCGGGGTGGCTGAAAGAAATGCCTTCGCGCTCTACAAAGTTCACTCCCATGGCTGCAGCATCGAGTAAAACGTCAACTAAGTGATCATCCAACAGGTTTACTTCGTCAATGTAAAGGATGTTTCGATTGGCTTCCGCGAGGATTCCCGGCTCGAAATGTTTTTCACCTTTCTTTATCGCTTTTTCAATATCAAGTGTGCCGACAAGGCGGTCTTCTGTGGCACCAAGGGGAAGCTCAACCACAGAGACGGGTCTTTTAGCCGTGGGAAGTTCCTCGCCTTTGGCTAGGCGCGCAGTGCATGTGTCGCACATATCTTTGGGGCGTGTTGGGTCACAATGGAAAGGACAATCAGCTACTACATCAACTTCAGGTAGCAGATTAGCTAGGGCGCGTACTACCAAGGATTTGCCCGTGCCCTTTTCGCCGCGGAGTAGAACTCCGCCAATTTTAGGATTTATAACGTTGAGAATCAAGGCTAGCTTCATTTTTTCTTGGCCAACTATGGCGCTGAAGGGGTAAACGGTTTTTGTTCGCCAACGCATTCCGCATTCTCCCGGGTATATTGGTTGGATTATCCAGTTATATAAATCTTGGTTCAACCGAAATTTAATGCGGGTTGAACATATAAAAGGGGCCAAAACAAGACCAAAACTACAAAAAAGCACAAAAAAGAAAAAAGAGGACCATTGCGCCTTTTGCGACAATGTACTCCTTGATAGTTGCTTATGGATACGTGAAAACGCCAGTCAAATTAGCGCCAAAGAACTTTTGTATATATTCTGCATGTATCGCGGCAGGATTGATGTCTTGGAAGAGATCAGGGTGGAACCACTTTGCGAAGTATAGCAAACCGATGAAGTCACGGTCAACTAACAGCACGCTTTTAATCACATAAACTGTGCTATTCTTAACAGCACGTGTTTCGCTTATCTCAGATCGAGCTAGGATGCTGTTTCTTAAAGTTTGCAGCGCCGCCAAATCTTCACCGTCCAAATAAGTTGACATTCGAATGATAATAGTAGGATTAGCCTCAAGAACAAATTCTGGGCTTAACTGCGGATTGGATGTACTAGCGTTTTCAGCTATGTTTATTCCGCCGGCATCAACTATCATTTTATTATAAGAGCCGCCTGGACCTGTGCTGAACCACAGTTTGTACCATTCAAAGTAAACTAAAGGTTTCCTTTCTCTCGGCAAAGATGCAACGCGATTTTTAACCAGATTCACATAATATGTTTCGTAGTCGATGAATTCTTTTGCTTTCTGCTCTGCTTGCAATATCAAGGCCAAATTGCGGATGCATTCATTGCGCCGTGTACCTGTTAATGTATCCTCAATAACGGCTATTCCCGCGTCTTCAAGCTTTTTTCGGTTCTCATCAGTCAAACGCTGGCTAGCAAGAACTAAATCAGGCTTTAACTCGACTATTAATTCGAGATTCGGGGCCATGTCAGCGCCGACATCAGGTAACTGTAAAATTGACTTGGGTAAAATTGCCTCAGCATCGGAGCTTAAAGAAGCACTGCGTGCCACAACTTTGTCTCCTGCGCCTAACACATGAACGATCTCGATCATAGTAAGGCATACGATGCGTTTCACAGGAACGGTCACTGTGACATTGGCACCGTTAGCATCAACTACAGTAACGTTTGAAATCTGCGGTGCTTCTGGTGTCTGAGTAGCGTTCGGTTCAATGGTTGGTGAAGGCGAAGGTGTTGGCGTAGCAGTGGGAGATGGTGTCTGCGATGGTGTTGGGGAAGCGCTGGTTGGCGTCTGTGAAGGGGTTGGCGAGGGTGATGTGGAAGGTGATTGAGATAAGTAGTTGTAGCCTCCGTAAAGCGAAGCAGCAGCCACAACGGCGATAATAACGACAGCTGCAAGAACAACTCGCTTCAAAAATCACTCACCTCCTCTACATCAATCATTAAAGTGCCGTAAGCCATCAACCAAATTGCTTTAGGTTTCCATTGTCTATGCATTAGCATGGGTGGATGGATTATCCACAGTTTTATATAAACATTAGTTAAACTTAAGTTAAGACTGGGTTGAATAACCAAATCTTTAATAGAACAAATAAGACTGTGGAAAACAAGCAACTCCAATTCAGTGAGTACACGGCAAAGAACAAACCCGTATCGTCAAAGATAAATCTGAAAAAAGAAAAGATAAGCAAAAGGGCTGGCACATATCAAATGAACAAGAAAATGAGCAGAGCGTTGTTTGCAAAATGCGGAATAAATTGCCGAACATGCGTGGGTTTCTTCGGGTATAAATTGAATGGTGAAAAAACAGAACCATGCGGCGGTTGCCAAACAAGGCAAGAAACATGCACATTCTTTAAGAAACATTGCAAAAATCAGGCAGACAGAGAAAAAATCGAATACTGCTTCAATTGCACTGACTTCCCATGCCCAGAACTTGAAAAAATTGATGCATACTACAATCAAAAGTACGGCACAAGCTTAATCGAAAATTTTGCGTACATCAAAACCAACGGATGAGAAAAATTTCTCAAAAGAGAAGAAGAAAAATGGAAATGCCCTACATGCGGTGGCGTGATCTGCTCACAAACAAAAAGATGCTACACATGTAACCCTTAAGTGCACAAAGCGTTTTCAACATCGCAGCTTAGAGAGGACTCTAATTTTTAATGCATGTACGATTCACGCGGGTTCTGCCCCAAAATTTGCGCAACCGCCCGCAAGCTTAGCGTATCACAAATCTTCTCCGCAATCTGAACTGATTCCTCATCAGGCCCCGCAACCGCGCCACGTACTATGTAGGGGAAAAAGCCTTCATCATAAGCTGCAAGATAAGTTGCTAGAACACAGTTCAAGGCGCTAAGCCCAACAAGAATCACGGTATCGCAACCGTTATCCCGAATTACGCTGGATAACTCCGTCTTGACAAAAGCGTTTTGATGAGTTTTAACAATTTTGCAGTCTTCAGCCGTCGCGATTAAGCTTGGTACAAGTTCGAAACCTTTGGTTCCAGGCACGATATCTTTTTCAGGATAGGAATGGTAAGTGAAGATGATAGGCGCGCCAGCTTTTCTGAATATGGAAATTGCTTCTTTAATTGCCGCTGTACGCTCACTCACTGACCGCTTTAACCCTTCACAAATTTCCAGCCAGCCATTTTGAACATCAATCACAATTAATGCCGGTTTCACATTAATACACTCCATCAGGATTTTTTATTGATTCACCGACTACACTTATCAATCGCTCGTTACTTCTTTTCGTTTGCACCTTCAAGCAAACCCTCAACTTGCAAATAAAGCTGCTGCAACCGCCGCTTCATATCCTCTGACGCCTTCCACATGCCCCGTTCAATAGCTTCTAAAAGGCGTTCAGTCATGTTCTGCAAAGCGTAAGGATTCACCTCTTTCAGCCACTCCTGCATCGCCTTATCAAGAACAAATTTCTGCGCTAATTCCTCGTACATCCAGTCGTCTATGACTTCTTCTGTTGCAGCCCACCCTAAAACGTAATCCATCTGCCTAGAAAATTCTGAGGCGCCATGATACCCGTGGCGTTTCATGCTTTCGATCCATTTGGGGTTAACGAGACGAGCTCTAAAGCAATACTTAATCTCCTCTGCAGTGCTTCTGATTTTAACTCTTTTGGGATCAGAGCTGTCGCCATAAAACGAGCGCGGAGCCTTACCTGTAATTGTTTTGATGGCAACATCCATGCCAGCATGATAGGAGTAAGCGTCGTCTATCTGCAGGGCGTCATATTCGCGTTGATCCCAGTTCTTCACTGTCAAGTTAACTTTGCTTAACCGTTTCTTAAACAGTTCAGGCGCGGTTAATCCAAAATTTTTTCTGCTGTAAACATAGCAACCCCAAGTAACATAGATGTTGGCCAAATCCTTCTGGTCTTTCCAGTTTTTGGAGTCTATGGCTTCATTAACGCCTGAACCGTACCCGCCAGGTATGTCGCCGAAGATTCTGTAGCAGGCTTCTTCACGCGCCTTCACGGCATCGATGCCTTGTCCAATGCGTTCAGCTATTTCTTCTTCTACATGCTTTATGATGTAATTTTTGTCAGAAGTTTCTTTTAGTTCAGCAACCAAAGCAACGGCTTCATCAATAAGATGAACGATGTTGGGAAAAGTATCTCGGAAAAGACCACTTATTCTTACGGTAACGTCGATTCGAGGGCGCTTCAGCACCTCAAGCGGAATAGGCTCTAAACCTATAACGCGGCCGCTGGATTCTTCCCAGACTGGCTTGACGCCCATCAGATAGAGAATTTCAGCGATGTCGTCGCCATTTGTTCGCATGCAATCAGTTGCCCAAACAACGATAGCTACAGTTTCGGGGTACTTTCCCTCCTCTTCTAAATACCGTTTTAGTAAGGCATCGGCTAAGTCCACGCCGACTTCCCAAGCAGCAACAGAAGGCACACATCGGGGGTCTATAGAGTAAAAGTTGCGGCCAGTAGGCAAGATGTCGGCGTTTCCTCGCGTTGGAGCGCCTGAAGGACCAGTTGGCACATAATTACCATAACAAGCGGAAAGCGTGTTAGTCAATTCTTCAGTTGTGGCATTCAAAGCTGGGACGAGAAAACTGGAAATGTAAGATAGGCACTGCCGTAACTTGGCATTAACGCTGCCGAACATCTCGTGAAGCAATTCGTCGATTTTTTCCGCTTTGAAACCGACAGCATGGAATCGTTTTATTAGCTCAAGTGCGAGACTGTTTAATTCGTCGAGGACATCACCATTAGTTCGGTTATCGGGACGTAAGGCGCCGCGATTTGCCAGCAAAGCCTCATAATCATAGCCTTTCAATTCAGCTATTGACTCACGTAAAGAAGGAACATTACCATTATTTAGCCGAGTTAAAGCAACTAAAAACTCTTCGAGCCGCGAGCCAGCAGGGGGTTCTCCTAAAATGTGTAATCCGTCTGTGATTTGGGCGTCTGATAATTCATTTAAATAGCCATGTAGCCGCTCTACAAAAGCATCAAAATCCGCAAACGCCTCTTCCCTAGTAACTTCTAAATCGCTATTGAGATTAGCTTGAACTGTAGCGTCCCAAATTAGCTTCTTGAGAATATCGAGTTTGCCAGGATCAGCAGTTTTAGCATGATAATACTCTTTCAAGTGAACACAAATTTTAGCCAAATTCTCATATGAGTCAGCGTTATGCATTACGGGAATTAAGTAATCAACTAAACAGGCGTAACTGCGTCTTTTCGCGCAGGTACCCTCGCCGGGATCGTCTATGAGGTAGGGGTAAACGTTAGGCAGGTCAGAGATAACGATGTCAGGGAAGCACGAAGCGGAAAGCCCAACGGATTTGCCGGGCAGCCATTCCATCGTGCCATGTTTACCAAAATGAATGACGGCGTCAGCTTTGAAGACATCGCGAATCCAACGGTAATAAGCATAATAATGATGCGGCGGAGGAAGATCAGGGCTATGGTAAATAGATGCAGGGTCAGTTGTGTAACCTCGGGGAGGCTGAAGGCCGATGAACACGTTACCATTCATTACGCCTGGAACTAACAGGTCGCCTTTGTAATTGAAAAGCTTACCCGGCGGCTTCCCCCAATGCTTTTCCAGTTTCTCTTTAACGTCAACGGGTAACTCGTTAAACCATTCGAGGTATTGATCGCGGGGGATTTTAGCCACAGCTTTGGTTGCAAGCTCATCAGGGCTTAACCATCGTTGGTCATTCGTTAGCCCACTAATTATTGTATCCATCAACTTCTGACCATTTTCAGGCAGATAATCCAGCGAATATCCCTGTTTCTGCATTTCTCGTAAGAGGTTTATAGCGGAAGCGGCAGCATCAAGTCCCGCAGCGCTGCCGATGTTGTCATTTCGTGGCGGATAATTATGAAAAATGAGCGCAACCTTCCTTTTTTCGTGGGGGATATACCGTAGTTTTGCCCAGTTTATGCTTAGCCGGACAAGCTTGTCAAGGCGTTCAGGAATTATCACGTAAGAGGTTATTTTTGTGCCTGTCAACGGATCTTTCTCGGAGATCTGCCTAGCGGCTATTGGAACGGTTATGATCATGCCGTCGAACTCGGGCATCGCAACATTCCATGCTACTTCGGTAAAACTTAATCCCAACAGGCTGGTGCGCCATTCCTCAAGAGTGTTATAGGTTATAATCGCCTTGATAACTGGAACTCCAAGCATCTTGAAAAGGTCATTCACTGATTCGGAACTTGGCATGAACGCAGCTACAGAATGCGCCAGCGTACTGATGACGACGTCAACAATGGGTTTTCCGTCCTTCATAAAGTAGTTTTCAATGATCCATTTCAAGCTTTTAGCCGCAACATCACTTGCGGAGAAAAACACTAAAATCGCATTTGCTCCATGCTGCTCAACAGAGCGGATTAAGCTGTTAGCGAGGTTTATGTCTCCTGTTTTTAATGGGTCGTTATGGAAAAAAATTCCAACAGTTGGTCGCCCATGAACGTATGCTTTTTCGATGTACTCTGTCAGCGTTAAGATATGGCCAAATTTCGGGTGATATATTGCCTGCAAAGGCATATTTTTCGGCGGCTTAGCCTCGAAACGGCTTCCCGCGAAACGGTTTGCCAAAAAAATTAATAGGTTTTCATAGTTCTCCAGCCCACCATAATTAATGTACTGGTGAAGCGTTTGATAATCGTCTTGATCAACCGTTGAGCACGAAATAATCTCAGGGTCAGATTGAACGTCAGACGCGAATAAAGGCACATGTGCCTCGCGCAAAGCTGATGCAACACGGTCAAATCCTGTAAAACCTTTTTTACCTCCCATTAAATGCATAAGAGCCACATGTGAGGCCTGCGCAAATTTGATGAACTCATCCAATCTCTGCTGGTCAGCCAAGTCCTCGGCAGTTCTGGGAAAGACCTCCATAAGCATGCCTGTCTTTTTAGTGACGGCTTTAACGGCTAATGTAATGGTTTCTACTTCATGCGAGAGAACAACAAAGGCGACTTTCAACTTTTGTTTCTCCAATTACAGTTCCACCTAAGGCAATACCTTTCTATAAAAAGAAGGGAAGTAAGCGACACAGAGCTTGAAACTGGTGTGGGCACTATTTGCACGGTGCCGCTATGGATAGGCATACGTGCCCTCCAAGTCAACACCGAAGAACGTTTTGATCATATCCCTGTGTATGGCAGTTGGGTCAACATCGGCAAAAAGTTCAGGATGGAACCACTTAGCCATAGTCAGCAAGCCAAGGGGATTGCGTGTTCCCGTTCGGAAATAACTGTCCAGCACATAGACCTTGCCATTTTGGACAGCCTTTGTAGCGCTCAGAGCAGGCCGGTTCATTAATTCCTTGCGCATATCTTGGAAATCTGTGATGTTATGACTTGCGCTGCTGATCATGCGGACGATTATGTCGGGGTTACGCTCTGCAACGTATTCGGGACTCAATGTGGGATAAGTAGTGTTTTGGTCTGCGGCAAGATTCAGGCCTCCAGCATCGATTATCATTTGATGAGGCAAACTGTTTTTGTTACAGCTAAACCAAGCCTTATTCCATTCATAGTAAACAAGGGGTTTATTGGCGTCTGTCAGGTTTTGTAAGCGCTCTTTAACAAGATTGGTGATATTATTCATAAAGTTGACTATTTTTCCAGCTGTTTGGGTTTTGCCCAAAATTACGCCAAGATACTTTACTAAAGGCACAACACGATTAGAATCCGATGGATTTTCAACAAGCACAGGAACCTTGAGAAGCGTCTCAAGTTTTGCCCGATTATCGCTACTAAGCATAGTGTCAGCAATAACTAGGTCTGGTTTCAGCTCAGCGATAAGCTCTATATTTGGGCTTGCCGATGACCCCGCCACAACAGGCACTTTTAAAATATCGGCAGGAAAAGTGGAATATGAGTCGCGACCTACAATTTTATCGCCAGCGCCTAAAGAATAAATTATGTCGGTAACTCCGCTTGTAATGGCCACTATGCGCTTTACAGGGAGTGTTATATTCACTGTTACGCCTTTCACGTCAGTCACAGTTACGATTTGCGGGTAGGCATATGTTCCTTCTATTTTTAGTCCAAAAAACTCTTGAATTAACTTTTCGTGCATCTCATCTACGTTAATATCTGTAAACAACGCTGGGTGGAACCACTTAGCCAAGGTAAGTAAGCCGATCGGATGACGTATGCCTGTTCGCAATAAACCTTCCATAACATATACTGCGCCTTGCTTGACCGCCTTTGTTCCTGTTAACCCTGTTCTATTCAGTAACTCTTGGCGCATAGCCTCGAAATCACTTGCGCTGTGATTTTGGCTAGTAATTATGCGGATGATTACATCTGGATTGCACTCTGCAACGTATTCGGCGCTTAATGTTGGATAAGTAACGGTCTGGTTTGCAGCAAGATTAATTCCACCAGCATCAATTATCATCTGATGTGGCAGACTAGCGTTATTGCAGCTATACCATGCCTTAACCCACTCGTAATACACAAGCGGCTTTTGGTTATCTTTCAGATCTTTGACGCGGGCTTTAACGAGGTCAGTGATGTTATCCATAAAGTTAATCAGCGCACCAGCTCTATCTTCCTTGCCAAGTATTTCTCCGAGATAAGTTATTATGGGCTTTACACGGTCAGTTTGAGAGGGATTATCAATTATTACGGGCACATGGAGCAGTGACTCGATTTCAGCTCGAGTATCATTGTTAATTCGGGCATCAGCAACTATCAAATCAGGTTGCAGTTCTGTCAACTTTTCCATGCTTAAACCACTTGCGCCGTAGACGATCGGCAAGTTCAAAACCGGATCTGGAAAAGTGGAATAGATATCGCGACCTACTACTTTGCCACCAGAACCCAGCGCATAAATTATTTCTGTGAAGCCACTTTGTAGACTCACAATACGGGTCACAGGAAGCTCTACAATCACTTGAGCACCTGTGACATCTGTAACTACAACAGTTTTGTTTTGTGATGTTGGTGTGCTTGTTGCTGATGGCGACTCCGAAGGCTCAGGAGAAGGAGAAACAACCGGGCTAGAAACAGGCGTAGGCGAAGGAGAAGTCGACGGTGAAGGAGACGAAGGAGATAGGAAAGTGTAGCCACCATAAACCGACGCCGCAACTATAGCAACAATAAGCGCAACTACAAGCAAGGTTCTTTTCAAGCGCACCCACCCCGAACACCTATAATTTCAAACTGTTCCAAAATCGCTGAGACAAGCATGCTGGTAATTTGCCGCCACATCTGCTTTTCCCCAATAATGGCTGGATCATCCAGCCTACTATATAAAATTTACTTAAATTATAGTTTAACATAAGTTGAACAAGTCAGGCATTCCGCTAAATATAGAAAAAATAACCGACAAAAACTAAATGAAAAGCGAAATGCACTAAGTGTAGCAGAAAATTTCTTCTAGTCGCCTCAGATTATCAAATAATACGCAATGGCCTTTGCCGCTAAATACTTCCAAATGTGCACCGGGAATACTTTGGGAAAGCGCATATGCGTTATCAATTCTGCAGGTCTTATCTTCAGCACCATGCCAAATGAACAGTTTACCTGTAGAAATCCTTGAGAGCGGGATGCTCCAACGCTTCGTGAAAAGCTTGTGCTCCTGAAGCACGGCTCTAACGCCGTAATCGCCTTGGCGGAAAGCCTCAGCCATAGATTCACACAGCACAGTCGCCCACGCGGCATTGGAGAAAAATTTCAAATCAGCCGTGGAGTAGCCATGCAGCATGCGTTTCCCTTCTCTCGAAGCCAAGAAAGCCTCTACATTACGGTTAGCTTTCAACACTTGAGCCCGCATGTTTTTTACGGCTAACAGCCCCAAAAACGGAAGCCACATGACAAAACGAGCGAAAGGCGTATTATGCGCTGTAGCCGCATCAAAGGGCAAAGCGGGCGCGCTTGCAATAACTGCGCGGGTTACGCGTTCGGAGAAAAACGCGAGATACGCGAGTGCGAAAACACCGCCGCCTGACCAGCTGAGAATTCCAAATTTGTTAAGACCCAGATGGTCAGCCAAGAAGTTTATGTCGCTGTTGAAGTCGCTGAGATTTTTTATTGGTTTGAAAGTGGACAATCCATAGCCCGGTCTGTCTACGCCGATTATCTGCAGTTTCGCTTTGGAAGCAAGCTCCTTTAAGAGCAGAATCTCCAGTCGGCTACTTGCAGTGCCATGGAAATAAATGATCGACAGCCCTTTGCCGAGTGTTAGGTATCCAAGTTGTCGTCCATCAGGTAAAGATAGCGTCTGTCCGGTCAATTGTTTTTCATCTTTGCTTAGCCGAATAGAGATATGCATGGTATAGAAAACAGCGCAGATATTAGCGTTTACATTATGCCGTTGGCCATGAATGTGGGCGGCTTGAGTTGCTAAAGGGTTCGCGCGTCTTTTACTTCATACGTTATATGCGCGGCATGCTTGAAGTTTTCCATGTCGATATTCTCGATTACGTGATTGGCCATTCTGCCGACAACAAGCACGAAGACGTTAAGCCCTCTTGACGCTGCAACGGCTGTTGCTCGGCTGATGCCGAATTCAAAGTCTGCTTTAAGACCCATCTTGTTAAGAACGGCTCTTCCAACAGCGCCTATAACGCCGATTCGATCAGGCTTGAAGGATTCAATTAACTTTTTAACTTTGGCGATGTTAACGGCTCTTGAACCGCCTTCCTTTATGCTGGGCAACTTAACAACTAGAACCTTGCCCTGCGGCATTTTCACTTTGCCTTTTACATCTTTTAAGCCGACATCTTCTCCTGCGTTTGCATCGTTCATGGCTACGCCGAAGGCGCTAATTCCTGGGGTGGTAGGAGCTACGGCGCATAAAATACCATCTTGCATGGTTAAGCCAACGGTTTCTCCAGCTTTTACTGGCTGCGTTGCCATGGCGGGTAAGAAGCGTTCGACTTTTAGATTTGCCTTAAGCATTTCAACGTAGCTGTCGAGATTCTTCCAGTAGTCTTGAAGTTTCTCATTGGCTTTGGCTGTTAACCTATAGTCTGCTCTCTCCGAGCCGGCCTCTAACAAGCCTTCTTTCATTAAGGTTTTAAAGTGTTTTGAGACAGCTTGTATTGTGATTCCAAGGGCTTCGCTTATGTCCTTTTGCTTTATATGCGGCTGGTTCCGCATGATTTCAAATAAGATTTGAAATTTGGTGAATTCGCCTTTGTCGCGTAGGAGTAGTGGATGACGTTGAGGCAACTTAATCAACCCGACTTAAACTTTAGTTTAACAAACATTTATAAATTTTCGGATGGCTTATCCAATCTGAGGAGATAAAATGCATATAATGGAAGGCTTTCTGCCCCATCCATGGTGGGAAATATGGTTTGTGATTTCAATTGTAGTCGTAATTTTTGGTATTTACAAGCTTAAAAAGCTCACAGAAAAATTTCCTGAAGCCAAACCACTTCTCGCAGTGATGGGCGCATTTATTTTTGTGCTCTCAGCGCTTAAGCTACCATCCGTAACAGGCAGCTGCTCACATCCGACGGGTTCAGGATTGGCAGCCGTAGTGCTCGGGCCAGCGATTGCTTCTGTTCTCTCAGCGATAGTTTTGCTTTTTCAAGCTCTGTTGCTGGCACACGGCGGTTTAACTACGCTTGGCGCAAACATATTTTCAATGGGAATAGTAGGACCCGTAGTGGGCTATGCCTTATGGATTGTCAGCAAAAAAGCGCGGTTACCAACATCAGTAGGAGTGTTCATAGCCGTTG
>JBNARN010000016.1:0-576 GCA_049718365.1 Candidatus Bathyarchaeales archaeon | reverse complement strand
AAGCACTTACGTTACCACGTCTCTACAGCTTGCGCTTGCGTTTCCATCAACAAGTTTTATGGATTCTTTCATAACTTTTGGATCAATTTTCGCCATAACGCAGATTCCGCTGGCTATAGGCGAGGGCATATTGGCGATTTTCCTTTTTGACTTCTTAGTGAAGTATAAGGGAAAGCTCCTTAGCGCCATGAATGTGATTGGCTTGCGTGTTGATTTACAGTCCCAGGAGGACACGAAGTAGGATGCAGACAAAAATAAAGTATGCCATTCTGATAGTGATAATGCTTGCGCTTTTCATTACACCTTTCATAATGCATCCCTCGGCGGAATTTGGTGGTGCAGACAGCGCTGCGGAAGAAGCCTTAAGCGAGCAAGGTTACGAGCCATGGTTCACGCCAATATGGGAACCGCCAAGCGGCGAAATAGAGAGCTTGTTATTTGCCGTTCAAGCCGCGATAGGCGCCATCATAATTGGCTACTTTATCGGATACGAGAAGGGAAAAAGAGCAAAAGAATAAGTGACACATACACGAAGATATTGAGCGATATGAGTCACTTTAATTTATCAGCGGAAAT
>JBNARN010000015.1:20273-21132 GCA_049718365.1 Candidatus Bathyarchaeales archaeon | reverse complement strand
CGTTTTAATCCATATCAGTTGACCTCGAGTTCCTGGTTTGTCACTCATAGCCCACACTGTATACGGAAGGCCCGTCACACCCATACGTGTTACACCTGGCAGTACGTTGCTGCTTACGCCAAGTATCACATCTCCGGGTAAAATCGCAGCAATAGAAGGCGAAGTTTGACCAGGCAGGTCAGGTATAGTTACGTTCCACGAGTAAGCAGTGCTTGTATCAATTGTTTTTCCGTTTGGCCTCCACTGATCACGTGAAGTATCTGTAGCGCCAGCCCGCGTAGCTATTGCCGCAGAAAAATTCCATAGAGCTAACCAGCGTCCTGCATAATTAAGCACATAGCGCACTATCCCGCCCGTTTCAGTGTAAACTTCCGTGCCAGAGGGTACATTTGTTAATGTGTACATCCATTTGCCAGAGAACGGGTCAATGGCATTCCAGGTTGTTCCGTTGACTTGCCACAGTATGCCGCCGCCAGCGCCGTGCTGATTCTGAGATTCAAAGGAATAAATTTGTCCTTTGCTTGGTGCAGGGCTATTGGTTACGCCTAAGTCAGCGCGATACCAAATTTCTTCGCCAGTGCGCAGATCAACGCATGAATATCCTCCGCCACTGCCTGAATGGCCCAGCGGAAGCTGATAGTAAAGCCTTCCATGCATGATTATGGAGTTAACGAATCTTCCTTCGTAAGAGCCACCAGAGTAATATGTCTCGCCAGAAATAGCAGTGTTGCCGCCGACTACTCCGCCGAATTCAATTGGTTTTGTCCATAAAATGTGTGGCGACTCCGGCCCGGTGCCGCTTTGCTGCCATAGGTTATATCCTGTCTGAACGTAGAATCTGCCAAAATGTTCGCCGCCA
>JBNARN010000015.1:0-20112 GCA_049718365.1 Candidatus Bathyarchaeales archaeon | reverse complement strand
CACTGTTAATGTTATGGTTCTTGTTGCTGGAAGGAACCTGACGCCGGTCCAAGCTCGTTGAGTTGCTGTGGCATTCCATGTGTAAACTTGACCCGCGTAATCAAATTTGAGCGTGTAAGTGCCGACTTGATCAGGGACATAGGAAAGGAATTCTACGCATGTCGTGTCTTGAACAACTGCCCATTCAAATTTTTCTGTCTTACCGTCGGGTTTAGTTATTGTTAATGTGTAGCCATGTCGCCTTATGTCATTGTCTACAGTTGCATCAGGCAGAGGCAGATCGACAAGCATTGAAATGTAGACCCGCTGTCCCACACCTACGGGATTAGGTGCAGCAAATATGTAAGCGTAAGAAGTTTTCTCCCCCGAACTTTGCGCGTTAGTAGCTGGTAACGCAACAAGAGTCAAAGCCAATGCCAGAATCAACGCACTTATAGTAATCGCTATCTTTTTGCTCATTTATCTGTTCTCCTTTCATTTTATTGCGCAGCACCGTATCTTTCGTTAATTATAAAAAATTTGTTGAGTAACAAACTTACAATTTTAAAAAGAAAGCAATAAAGTTCTTATTGTTTAATCGCCATTGTAGCAACAGTGGCAGGTTAAAATATTTATGAATTTAGCGAACACCTCTGACGACATTGAACTGCTGAATAGCTTAGGACTTACTATAAATGAAGCAAAAATTATCATTGCACTTTGCCAATTAAGAACCGCTACAGCAAAAAAATCGCACAAGTCTCAGGAGTAGCGCGAGAAGTTGTCTACCAAGCAATGCCAAAACTACAAGAAAAAGCTATAGTTGAGGAACTAATCACATCACCAAAAAAGTTCAAGGCACCAACCATAAAAGAAGTCTACGCCATTCTACTCCAACACAAAAAAGAAGAAAACAGAGAACTCTGCAAAAGAATTAGAGAAACACTACATAAGCACCAAAAGGAAAGCTTTAACGAAAAGGAGAACCAAGAAGAAATCAGCCTTATCCATACGGGAAGAAATGAACAATGCAGAATTAGTCAGGAATACGAAAAAGTCCAGAAAAGCGTAGACTTAACTTTCCCAGCAGGAAAATTTCTCCAATGGTCGCAACACTACGCAGAATGGAGCCTCAAAGAGGCTGAAAAAAGAAATGTGAAAATGCGAATACTCATAGAACAGAAGCTACTAAAGCAAACGGCAATAAGCCCAGAAATTTTCTCGCCATTTCAGCCATACCTGAAAAACGTGGAATTCAAATACACAGAAGACCTCAACTTGGCGGAGCTGATGATATTCGACAAAAATAAGATTTACATCTCAATAAAAAAGGAAAAGGACATAAATAAAATGTGCTGGCTATGCACAAAAAACCCGGCAATGGTAGAGTTGGCAAATAGATATTTTGAAGTAATGTGGCAAAATGCCAAACCAGAAAATAAACTTCAAACACAATATTTCGCAACAGCTATCTCAACAGATAAATAATTCCTATTAAAATTTGAAAAAACGATTCCAACAGGGCACACCTGCCTGCTTTCATTTTTAATATACGTGGAATTATTACAAGACAATCATCGATGCAGCACATCAATTCCACGAACAACCGGCACTGTTGGCAACACAGCCCAGCTACTTCTTGAAGGTTTAGCAACGGCAAAACCATAAAGACGAGCAAAAAATGGCGCCGGGGAAGGGACTCGGATACTCGCAAACGTGGGGGATATTCCCATTCAGTGTTTCTCCGCAGCTACTTTCCCTCTTTTTTCTCTCCGAGAGCAAGTTTGGCAGGAGATGAAACATGTGAATCCAAGAATAGTAAACTGCCCTCATTGTGGGCGAATATTGCCAAGGGAGATTTGGGATGAGAACAGCAAAATGAATAGGACTATTGTTAAGTGCCCTAGATGTGGTAGTTCGAGAATATGGAAAGATGCAAAAAGCTACACTGCAAAAGGGGTTGCCCAGCGCTATTATTGTCGAGATTGTGGTCGTAGGTTTTCAGCGCAGTAAAGTGCAGTTTGTGGAAGGAAAACAGTTGGGGAAAGTGTTTATTAGTAGGAAAGTAAAATATTCTTACTGGTGAATATGACAGCAGAGCCTGAAGTAACAACAATGAGCGAGAAAGGGCAAGTAGTTATACCTCAGTCTATACGCAAAGAGCTTGGGATAAAGCCGAAGACGAAGTTTCTAGTTTACGGCAGAGGCGATATGGTGATAATGAAGAAACTTGAGCTTCCTGACTTAAAGAGAGAGTGGGAAGAGATCTTTAAGCTTATGGACAAGAAAGAACTCATGCTTTCCGATGTTGAAGTCCAGAAAGAGATAGAAAAAGCCAGAAAAACAGTTAGATGATTTGATGCTTCGAGTTGTGCTTGACACTAACGTTTTGGTGAGTGCCATTATTTCTGATGGCAAACCGAGAGAGCTCTTAAGGAGAGGCATATCTAAGCAGTTTTCGCTTGTTACGTCAGAGTTGATTTTGAAGGAGCTTGGGCTTGTCCTTCGAAGACCAAAATTTAAGACCAGCGAGGATGAGGTTAATAGGATAATTATTGCGTTGATGCAAACAGCTGAAATTGTAAATGTGAAGTCAAAACTTAAGGTAGTTGAAGAGGACCCTAAAGACAACATGGTTATTGAAACCGCCTACGATGGCGGTGCCGAAATAATTGTGACTGGAGATAGTCACCTCTTAGCCTTGAAGAGGTTTAAAGGAATTAAGATAACAACTGTTGAGCAAATACTTGCGCTCTTGGAGGAAAAAAGACTTAAGAATGAGACCAAAAAGAAAAAAGAGAGCTAACCCGAAGCTGAAGGAGGCCATAGCTGGGGCAGTGTCTCTTATGAAGCATAAGCCTGACTTTGAGGATGACGCTCTATTTACGGCTCTAAAACAACTTAAGCCACGCATTAGCGATTCTGACCTTGTGATTGCCATAGCCAGGGCAAAAGAAGGCCTGTTTAAGCCTGAGTACTTTAGTGACGAGCTTAAGCAAGAAATGGATGAATGGGACAGAATAGAGTAACAACATTGCAGCCAAATCCCCTTTCTTTTGCACTAATCCATTGAAAGTGAACACTTGAGACCCAGACGATGCCATCAATTGAAAGTTTTCTCCGCAGCTATTTCCACTCTTTTTTCTATGCGTTGAGAGGTTTCCTAGAAAAGAGATGGTTAATATCATGTGGTAAAACAGAAACTGTAATTTGCAGCAAGTGAGAACTGTTTATTTGTTTACCATCGATTGGACCCATTGATGGAAGATGTTTATTGTTTTTTCTGGAAGGTCTGTTCTGACAGTTACGGGCAATTCTAATCTGTTGTAAAGTGTTCTTGTCAGCTGTTCAAATCCTGGAGGGTAAATCTGTGTTTTAAAGACCCAAGAGAATCCTCCTTTGCTGCGAATGAGTTCTATGTATGGTTTTATCCATCTGACAGCAAATAAAGGTGTAATTCCCAAGTACTCACACATTTCTAGTTTTGTGTCTAGTTCTTCTCTTTCGATTATGGGTAAAGTGTTTTTGACTTCTACGCCTACTGTTAATTTTTTGGATGTGTGTTCGGCAATGAAGTCTAGGTTATGGCTTGTCTTTGACCATTTTCTGTTGTTGTATTCGGCAGTGTGTGTTGCTATAATTTTGAAGCCTTGTACTCGCAGCTCTGCTTTTACTAATCCTTCGAGATGGTTTCCTAGAGCCCTTCCTATGGTTGGAGCGGAGTATTTGTCGATTAATTTGCAGGTTGATTTTATGTGTGCTTCCAGTTTGGTTTTGTGTTGTGGTGTGTCGAGTTGTGCGTTGTAGATGAAGACGACTTTGTCATGGTATTTTGTTTTGGTTTCTAACTTTGACAAGGTGCCCTGCTTTATGAGTTGATCTGCAGCTTGATAGATAATCCAAGGGAAATAGTTGTTTTCTAAAAGCGTCTGCAGTTGTGTTATGTAGTAGGGGGTTTTCTTTGGTCTGCCGTATTTGTCGACAAATCTGGCTAAGATTGCTTCTTTTGCTTTCTGTATTTCAGTGTCTTGGGCTTGCATGAATTTGTATTTTCCTATTTTGTGCAGGTGTTTTTGTTTTTGTTTATAAGGAGTATATAAAGCTAAGAGCCTTTTTACAAACCCCTATTGAATACATTATTGTCTGGCGCCGTGTTTTTGAGATTGCTATTCTATCCAGTCTTCTTCTATTGCGTGTAGGTCGTCTTCTTCGTTGTAGTAGTCCCAGCATATGTTCTGTTTCAGTCGTAGATACCCTCGTGGATTAGCCGTATTCGTCTTCGTAGTCGAGTTCATCTATTTCTATTTCGTGGCATTCTTCGCATAAGCCATCATAAGTCTCGTATTCTTCTTGCGTTATTGTTCTTCCGCATCTTTCACAGCGGTGCTCTTTCTTGTTCTTGGTCATTCTTGTATGTTCCTCTATTTGGTTATTGCTTGAAGACGCTTTTAAAACGGGTTTGTTTTTGGTCTACGGCGCCGGCTTTGTTGTAGGCTTTTTTGATGTGCTCTTATAGGGTTTTTCATTTTTTACGTCGTTAAAGTTGTCGGAATTACAAGTGAGATTGGATGAATTTTGGGGTTTTGAATTCGTGTACTATTCGCTTTGCTTTTCGTATTTTTTTAATGTTTTTACGAAAACCTTCAGTGCTGCAGAGAATGCTGAAACTATGCTTTGAGAAAGAACATATTTTTGGTTCTGTTTACTATTTTTTGATAGGTCTATCATTGTTTGGAGAAAGATTGAGAAGGTCTCACCTAGTCTTGCGTATTTGCCTGTAAGCAGTTCGTCTAAGAAGCTTATCCAATAATCCATTTTTTGTGCGCGTTTTATGAGTACCAAGTATGTTCCTAGGACTGGGCCTACGTCGTCTCTGACAGAGTAGATGCGCGGGTTTCCTGTTTGGATTGGTGTTATGCATCCGGCTTTGCTGAGTATTGATAGCATTTTGTTGAATGTGTCTTGGGTGTTTTTGCCTTTTAGGCGGAGAAGGGTGGATGTTTGGTCTCTGGTGCCTATGTTGAATAGGAGTTCGCTTATCCTTTTTTTGGCTTTGAAGGTTAGGTAGTAGCTGTATTCCATTTTTTCTCCCTTCAGTCGATTACTAGGAACAGGGCTATTTTGCTGAAGTTTAGTGGGCACTTTTCTTTATAGCCGTGCGTTATATAAAGTCCATGTTCGTCTGCGATGACATCGTAGCCGTGGTCTGATGTTATGAGTATGTGATCTTGTCTTGCGAATCGGTGGATTTGGTCGAATATTTTCTGTATTTGTAGGGATTGGAGAAAGTTTTCGATTGTGATGCCTTGTTGATGAGCGGTTAGGTCTATTGTGGAGCTTTTGATGAAGAATTTTGCTGATAAAGTGTCTTTTAGTTGTTTTGCGTATTCTCTGAGATAAGCTTCTCGTCCTAGTGAGCCCATTTGGCCAGTAACGAATGCTGTTACGCCTGTTGGGTTTATGAATGCTTTATCGTAGATTGTGGCGTTATGGTTTAGTGCGGTTAGTTTTCCAGCGAATGTTATTAGTTCAGGTATTGAGCCGCAGTCGAGAACGATGATTCCTCCTACTTTCCCAACGCTGCTTTTCAGGAAATCCAGCATGTATTGGATGTTTGCTTCTTTGAGCAGGATTGAATGGTCTGGTTTCTGGAGGAAATTGTTGAAGGATTTTACGTAGTTTAGGCAGTTTAGGTATAGTTTGCCGTTTGCTAGACCGCGGTATGCTGCTGGTATCGACTGTAAGAGTGCATGTATGTCTTTTTCTGTTTCTTTTTGGCTTCCGTAGAGGGAAATGCCTGCTTTTATGAATGAAGCGAGGGTTATTCTGTGAAGCGTTTCAGTTGGCAGGTTCCCTGTTGCAGCAAGAGTTTCAATTATGCTTTCTAACTCGCCGATAGAGGTGTACATGCTATCCTTTTACCTTACATTCTAAACGTTTGCGTGGAAATTCTGACGGTGACATTTCTGTTAGTTGGTCAACAATGTATTGCCTCATTTCAACTGCTAATCTGAGAATGTGGTCAAATTCTTCTAAGTCGATTTCTTTGTTTGGAAACAGAAGCTTGGTTAGTCCTGAAACTATTCTTTTGACCGCGTTTTCATCTCTTATTGTGAAGTTGTTTCCGAATTCTATATGGCTGTTTATTAGGTCTCTGAAGCTTTCCTTTCGCAGTTCATGAATTATTTCTGCAAAGTAATCGGCAGCAAGGCCTACTCCTTGGGCTAGGTGTTCTTCGCTTTTCATTATTTTCGGCATTTCCCAGCCGGGTATTAAGCCGTGAATTCGGTCTAAGAATGCTGAGTCCTGCATTATGTCTGGTAGTGTATGCCTTATTTGTTCTGTTGGGACGGATTCTGTTTCAATGTTGCCCAAAAAGACTAAGGAACAATCGCTGTGTGCTCTTTTGAGTGTTCCTCTTTCGAAGAATCCGTCGACCATGAAGTCTTTTAGTTTTCCTGTCATTTCGTCTGGGTTGGCGAATTTGATTTTACTTACCTCGTCAAATGCTACGATGTCGTGGGTTGCTATGTCGCCTATTATTCGTAGTCTCGCGTCGAAAAAGAGTCTAGCTGGTGTTATTGCTCCGCCTGAGTAAATTCGGGTGTAATGTGATAGATTGCGGTAGAGGTAGGTTTTTCCTGTTGCTCTTGGTCCAAGTTCCATTAGGTTTGTGTTTCCTTCAACTAATGGGGCGAGTCTTGTGAGTTGTAGCAGTTTTTGGCGAGGTGAGTAGGCGTTTGGGTTGAGTCCTATGGTTGTTATGAGTAGGTCGACCCACTCGTTTAGTGAGAATTGGGCGCGGTTTGACGCGAAACTTCTTGTGTCGATATTATAGACTTGGAAGGGTTCTATGTCGCTTAGCAAAATGGGTGATATTGTTGTTTCCGTGTTTTCTGGGATGTCTGGGCGGTATTCAAGTGTGCCTAAGCCCCACATTCCTGACAGGATTCTTTCGTATTTTCTGACAATGCCTTCGTCTGCCAGTGCATCGTATATTTGTAGGCAGGGGATTTGGAGTAAGAAGAGGTTTTTCTTGAGGTCAACGCTTATTTTGAATTCGTCCATTAGGCGTACTATGCCTAGTTTCTTTAGTTTGTAGAATATTCTGTCTTTGTCTTTTGGTTCTGGAAAGTTTTCTGAGACGACTTCAGATATTTTGTTAAATGCTTCTTCTTGGGTGGGGTAATTGCTGCAGAATCTTGAGATTAGGTATTCTGATATGAATCTTGGTAGTCTGGAAACTTCGTGGCGTAGCGCCAGCCCTTTGTTTACTGATACTTCGCTGAAGACCTTGCTTACTTTGTCATTTAGCGCTGACAAGTTTTGTCACTTTTTAACCTGATAGGAGGGTGTCCCAGCTTCGTCTGACTTTGCTTTCGGCAAATGTTCCCAAGATTTCTTTGAGTTTGTCCTGTGGTAGGGGGTTTGTGAATTTTATGGTTATGTATGGTGTGGCTTTGTATGGGTTGGAGACTTGTCGGATGAATCTGGAAACGTTGACTATTGTGCTTGATGAGTGTGCTCCGCCTAGGAAATCGAATGTCGCCCTGAGTAAGTTGCTGCTTGTGCTGAGTTTAACTGAGCTTATTAAAGTTCCATAGGTTTTGTAGAGCATTTCGAGTTTGTTTTTGAAGTCTTCATAGTTGAAAGCTGGGTCGATTTCAATCAATACTTCAGTCATCACTTTTTCTACAGGTACTGCAGTACCTGGGGCAGGAGGTATTTCTATTTCAGTCGGCTCGGTGGGTGGTTTCTTTTCTTCTATTTCTGGTGGCTTGGTTTCTTCTATTTCAAAGGTTATTGTCGATTCTTTTTGGTTAATTTTTAGGGTTATTCGTCTGTTTTCCGTTTCAATTATCTTGTTGTGTAGTTTTTCGATTGCTTCTTTGACTGCTTGTGAGCTTAGTGGTTTTATGTCGAAGGTGCCTAGCATGGCGTTTTCTATGATTTCGCTTATTCTGTCTTGTTTTCTGATGACGCCGCTTTGGATTTCGAATTTGTAGTGTTTGAAAATGGCGTCGGATATGTCTGTTGGGTTGTATGCGAATCCTGTTAGGTAGATTACTCTTTCAAAGAATTTGTTGATTATTAGGGAGTAATCGGATAGTGAATCTTTGCCGTCTTGTTCTATTCTTGATGCTTCGCCTCCGAGTTCTCCGAAGAGTTTGATTAGGCTTTGGGATAGGAAGTTTTGTGATTGCATGCTGAAGAAAATGGCGTCTTCGTATAGTTCGACGGCGCTTGTCGCTATTCTCCTTGTTAACTTGACGAGTTCGCGTTGTGCTGAGGTTCTTGCGTCTCGTACTTGGCGATCAAGGGAGTTTTTTAGGCCTATTTCTAGCTTTTTGCGTTGTTCTTCGAAGAATTCGGTTAATCTGAGGGTTAGTCTTCTTTGGATGGTTCTTTCGTAGTCTACCATTTTTTCTTCTAGTATTCGTGTCTTGTTTTGCAGATGGTTCAGGAACTCTTTTACTGCTGCGTAGGAGATTACGTCTTCTATTAATCTTGAGAATTTTTCTGGATTCACGTTTGGCATTAGAATGATTAGATGCATTGGGTGTGAGATTTTTCCTGCGAGGTTAAGGGCTTGGAGTTTTTGTGCTATGGTGGTTACGAGGGTGTGATAATCTGTTTTTCTCTGGTATAATTCGTTGAAGAGGAAGGCGTCCCATGGCGGTACTGCTGCTATGGCTAGTGTTCCTTCTCGCTGTGAGGTTCTTATATCTTCGTTGTTGATGAGTTCTTCTATGTTTGATACCGTGTTATACTCTTTTAAGAGGACTGTAACCTCGTTTTCTCTTGATCTTATGGATGCTTTGGGGTTGTAGAATAGGCTTGTTAGGTTTGCTTGTTGTATGTAGGAGGGCAGTCTTGCTGGTTCTTCAAGGACTCGTTTCTGTTCCATTACAAATGCAGCGAGTTTGTCGTAGATTGTGCGCATTAGGGATGGCATGTAGAATTTTTGTTGGTCGTGTTCTTTTTCTTCTACTCTTGCGCTTTGTGTTTTGAGGTATTCTATTGAATCTTCGAGTTGGCTGATTGACTTGTTTGCTTCTTCTGAGGGAAGTGTAGATAGCATGTCTATTTGTATTTCTTGAGTTGAGACGCCGTATCTTTTGAGTTCTTTCGGGTCTCTTATTTCGAGGAGCATTGTGACGTTGGCTGTTGTTCCTTTTGCGAGTATTTGGCGGGCTATGATTCCTGCGGTTTTCTGGATTTTCGGGTCTGTTGCGCTTAGTGCGTGTTCCATGTCGGATATTGTGCTTGCCCATTCTGCTTCGAAGTCTCCCATTAGGTCTATTGCGCCGGCTCTTGCTAGTGGTATGTGTTTTGTGCTGACTGTTAGGGCTTTGTCGGGTTCGAATTTTAGTGCTGTTTCTGCTGCTTCTGCTAGCACAAAAAGTGTTGTTCTTACATATTCTGTACGTGGGACGTCTGTCGGGCTGAGGATTTTTTTGAAAAGCCATATCAGGCTTGGTGAAAGTGGGTAGTATGTTCTTATTTGTTCTTTGTAGCTTTCGAGTGTGTCTTCGAGGTTGTATTGTTGTGCTTGTAGGGTTAGGTATGATAGGAGTGCTTCTTCAGGTTTGTCGCCCTCGTGTTGGGGTTTGAAGACTCTGTGTTTTGCGATGTTTATTGCGTGTTCTGGGTCGTAGGATAGTGCTGCTTCTTCTGCGAGGCCACCTGTGGCTCTGCTTAGTCTTTCTCTGAGTATTGAGAGGTGTTTTCGTAGTCCGTCTATTTTGTCTTGGATTTTGGGTTTGTCTGCTTGTTGTAGGTATATGGAGTCTATTTCTCTGAGGTCTTGTTCTGCAAGCGCGATGATGAAGAAGGCTGGGATTCCTTTGCCGTTTAGTTTTGTGTATAGTTGTTCGATGAAGTTGATGGTGCGTTCTATTTCGCTGTAGGATTCGCTTTTGTCTTTTTCTATGTATGTGGTTAGTCTGGTGATGATGCCTATGCCTAGTTCGTCAACTAGGAGGGCGATTTTGGGGTTTCCGCCGAGTTCTCGGTATCTTTCAGCGGTTTTTACTATGAGTTCTGCGAGGTCTTCTGAGGAGAGGGCGACGGCTTGTGATTGGGTCATTTTTTGTGTTGTGTCTATGACTGCCTGTGTAAGTTTGGGGTCTTTAATGTCCCATTGTTCTTGTTCTCTTTTTGCTATGGCGTTTAGTTGTTCAAAGAGTTGGGCGAAGGGGTGTTCTTTGCTGCTGAAGTCGATGCCTACGGCGAGGGTTTCTTTGGCGAGGGTTTCTTTCATGCCAAATGTTTTAGCCAGTTGGGATGTGGAGGCTTCTTTGGAGTTTAATAGGTGCCAAAGTAGTATTATGGCATGCGATTTTCCGAATCCGAATCCTCTTATCAGGTAGGTTCCTTGGACCGTGGGAGCGGATAGTCCGTCTAGTACTCTTTTTGTGAAGATTTGAAGTGGGGGTGTTGGCCAGGTTATTTGGGTTACGTAGTTGGGGTCTTTGAATTTTGTTCTTACGTGTTTTCCGAGGTAGCTTTTTATTACTTCGTCAAAGCTTGGAGTGAGTTCTGATTTGATTTCTGTTAGTGTCTCTTTAAGTTGGTAAACTTGACCTATCGTTTTCATTTTTTGCGGGTCGCCCCTCTTTTAGTAGATTAGTTGTGTTAGTGTTTTTATAGCTAATTCTCTTACTATGCGTGCGGCTTCGCTTTCGTCCATGCCTTGTAGGTAGCCTGAGATTTTGGTTTTGTCTGTTACTTTGAAGCCTAAGTCTTGGTCTGTTGTTGTTTCTAGGAGTAGTATGGCTAATGCGGCGTTGCTTGATAATTCGCGGTCGCTTGTCATGCTCATTTTTGCTCTGATGGTTTTTGCTCTCGCTGCGGGGTCTCCGCTTTCGGTAATTGCTGCTCTTGCGAGGATTGTGGCGAGGCCTGGGGCTACTTCTTTTATTCTGTCTGGTAATGCTTTTCCGCCGGGTAGTGTGAGCATTTCGAGAAATTGTGGGTAGTATGCTTTGCCTGATTTGTCTATTGTTTTTTCTGTTACAAGACCGTAGTGTTTTAGGTTGTCTAGGCCGAAGCCGCAGAGTTTTCCGACTGTTTGGACGAGGTCGAAGTGGAGGCCTAACGTGTCTTGTCTTATTTTGCCTGTGGCGAGGTCGACTCTTGATAGGAGCCATAGGGTTAGGTATGAGCGTGAGGCTGGGTCTAGTAGCATGCTTTGTGCGATGCTTTTGGTGATTTTTTCTGATGTGGTTTGGTCGAGTTTGATTGGGCCTGTTTCGATTAGGACTCTGGTGATTAGGGGTCGTACGAATCTGGAGATTACTGCTGTTATTGCTGCGTCGTAGATGTCTGAGAAGGTGGCGCCTATTGGTAGTTCGAATTGTGAGGCTACGCTGAGGGCTGTTCCGAACATGAGTGCTGCAGTGTCTGCTGGTGAAGTGTTTGCTTCTATGATTATTTTTCTTGTGTCTTCAACTGTTTCGGTTACAGTGTTTGTGAAGGCGGGGTTCTCCATTATGCTTCCTTTTATGTCTTGTGGGGAGATTTCAAGAAGTTTTTTGCGTGGGTATTTGCGGCCTATTATTACGAGTGTCATTTCCTGAGCTACTATGTTTACTTGTTTTTTGTAGCGTGTTTTCATTTCTGTTTGTAGTGGCCAGACTTTTGGGATTACGTAGTTGTTTTCGTATAGGGATTCGCTGACGACTCGCCATGCTTGTGCTGTGGGGTGTGTGAACCAGAGGGTTAAGACTCCGTCGTCTTTCAGCACTTTTGAAGTTTCAGCTATGAAGTTTTGGAAGAATTTGCTGAATCTTCCTTCAGCATCTTCCTTGTCGTAGGTTACAACTTCTCTTTCTCTTGGGACTGTCGGGTTTGTCCATGTCCAGTTTGTCAGTTTTAGGTTTGGTTTGAATAGGAGTTCAAGGACTGGCGCGAGGGCTCGGCGGAGTATTACCCAGAAAAATTCGCTCCTGTCACTGTAAATTACCTGCTCAAAGTACGGGGGATCAACGTTTATTATGTCTACACTCTTAAGCCCTACTATGTTTGAAAGTTGAGTAGCATCTCCAATGTAAACATTTACGTGGTTACCTACCTTTGCATTTTTTAGGTCGCTGCATAGAAATCTGAGTACTGAAAGAACACCTCCGGCAGTTCTTGTTAAAACATTAGATTCTGCAATGTCGGTTTCTAAAGCCCATTCAATCCCTTTGTAAGGGACTATTGCCTCGCAATATTCTTTTCTAAAATCAAGTGTGCTCTCGCCCCTGAGTGTATGAGCCAAACCTGTCTTAAACGAAGAACCTTGCCAACTTGTTGCTATCGTATTGTAATCTACTATCTTGTCTAAGGCTAAAGCCAGATACGTCGCTATAGCAGCGCCGAACTCGCCATTTTTTGAAGCCAAATCTTCAGCTGTTTCTGCTATAAGCTTTGTAAGTGTCGTTATGGTCAGCAGCTGTCTTGGATTGAAGAGCATGTACCATTTTGATATTTTTTTACTTCTCGCGGTACTTGCCCATTTATTATTCAAAGAAATTTCATCTAGAGGAATGTAGTTTTGAAGCTCTAGAAGTTCATTGCTGAGGTCATGAAGAGAGTCGGTAAACTTTCCTTTTTCAGCCTTATCCTCCCAAATGGAATGAAAGCTATTACCAATTTGCTTCACCAGTAAAACATGCAAGTTAAGCATTTTGTCTTCAATTTCAGAAGTAATAGGAGCAAAATCTTCAACCACACTTTCCATTAACTGTGCATGTCCTTGGAACCAGTGGTCAAAAATTGTTGTTTCGCTCTTTGCCTGTCCCCTAAGCTGAAACCATTTACCACAGCTCTCATAAGGACATTTGATGTTGTTTCCACGCTTGGCAATAGTTCCATAAACTATGGATCTATCTGTTGTTTGCGCAAAAAATGACTTCTTATCTTTATCATATTTTATTTCCAGAAATCTTTTCTTAAATCTCGAGGCCTTAGTGATAGCAGGCTCAACCCCTTGAATAGGAATAAGCCCGTTACAAAATGGGCATCTTACGCCTCTTGCAAGAATATAGCCGTCAACACCCTCTCCATAATATTTCCCAAGTTTCTGTCTGACTTTAGAAACAAAATCTTTCGATACTTTAAGTGTCTCTTCAAAGAGCCCAGCGTCTGCATACTTAGCGGGAAACTCGACACCTGCTTTCAAAATAAGATAGGCAACAGGATTATAGTCAACAGCGATTGTTCGGAAACCCAGCCGAGCCGACTCAAGAGGAATACTGCCCCCACCAGCCATAGGGTCCAAAACAACAATATCGCTGGGAGTTTTTCCAACGACTGCCTTCACATTTTCTTCGATAGCTCTCCGATTTGGGTTAACCATGTAAATTACTTTGCCTGATTTTTCTGCCTCCGACAAAGAGGAAATCTGATTATACATAACTTCATTCAACGTTTTAGGGAATATCGACGCCAAAGTTAACGCCCGAGAAGCACCTGCGGGTCTTCTTGCAAACCATGTATGAAGATTATGTATTTTCGGCACCCGAATAAAACTAGATTCCTTAGTGCTAAGCTTATTTAACGTAGATAATGGCAACTTTGCCTCTATAAATCTTTCATCAAGGTTCATAATTCGCCTCTCCAGAAAGCCATGCTTTTAATGCACGCGCTTTAGGTCCTGGACCACCACTTGTCGGAAACACAACCTCAACACCATATTTCTTTAAATCTGGCAGGGCTTCTGCATACTGCTTACCCATAGCCAGATAAACCTCTGAATACTTGCCATTCTTCAACCTTTTACCCAAAAACTCCTCATTCTTCACTTTAGCTTTCTCCAACGATTCCTTCGAAAACTTCTGCTTACCCCACCCGCTTCCTGCCGGCGCACTATAAGCCAAAGGCGCACTGCCATCAACAAGCGTCGAATCATCAACCATAACAACAACATCAACATCCCTAACATCACCCAAATACTTCCGAGCAACCCTAAAAAACAAACCATCAAAACGCTCAAAAGCAGGCAACAACTCACTCTCGCGCCTACGCCTAAAAGAAGGCCCCAGCACCAGCAAGCGCCTCTTTTTAGCCAATCACGTCAGCCTCCAACACAACAAGAATACAAGCACCATTTATAAAACAATAACCCAAAAAAGCAAGAAACAACAGGCACAAACAAAATTATTGCATAATGAAACCAGCATATCAAAACAGGAAACCTCATCGTAACCACCAAAATACGCTCAGAATTACTACAATATAGTCGCAACTAAACACGCGACAATAGTTGAGACTATGCACGTCTCTTCAGAATGTATGCTCAAACAGTTAACAACTGCCCAAGATGATCAGTTTCCCTCTGGAGAGATTTCTTTCGCTCTAATTCAACAAAACTTTAGCCTACACACTTCTGCCAATGTAACCCTCTAACACAAGAAGTAGTTGTCCATAGCATAGAAGACTACTACAACAAAAAAAGAACAAAAACACATGCTACGAAACAGGAAGGCTTTTTCTTCTAAGCCCAACTCCATTTCAAAGCTTAATAGCCCCTACACAGAAAATTCAAAGTTATTATTTTACAATACACCAAAAAATAATAACTATCACCATCAAACCGCAGTCTAAACAGCCGCAGTGGTAGTAGAAGAAGAAAAGCTGCAAACACACCTTCTTCTTCTACCAAACAAGAAGTTGTTATTGCCAAGGCTATAGCGACAACAAGAAAAGTGACGCTGCGTTAGACACGTTTCTTCTTCCACCACTATTTACAGCTCGCTTCCCAACGGAGCGAAATGGACGAAGAAAAACCAAGTTTCCCCTAAAAAGGCTGTTTTTCTTCTTCTCTGAAGCTTCTTTTCAGAATGTTGATGGTTAAAGAAAAAGCGTAAGCAGAATTAATTTAGAAGTAGTTGTTCAGCCTAAATCAGAGCGCACAACAACTACCTAAACAAATTTATTCCTTGCTTCGTAGAAGAAAAGCTCCAAACCACTTTTTCTTCTTCCCATGCTAAGATTTTTGATAAGCCATAAACCTACAGGAGTCTTTCACCAGTACCTCGATCAATAACTACTAAGAAAGGTCGTTGCCTCTCTTTTGGGACGTAGTTTTCTCCAAGAAACCTCAAAGCTTCTTGGCTCCAAAAAACAACCTCGCCACCGTCGTCAGCTAATTTAGGCAACAGATGTGGATAATCTTTAAGAAAACGTTTAGCCTCCTCTACGACGCCGTGGTCGTCATCGTAATCGAAGTTTTCTGATTTGCCATCTTCCGCCACATGCTTATCTCGGATTCTTGCAGCACAAACCAGCGCTTCCCCCAACCTGATCCTTGCGTCACGGATAAGCTCAGGCGAAGGGTTAAACCAGCCCGTTTGAGTTGCCAGCTTATACGCCAGCTTTTCGGCTTCCTGCGGCGTGATGCCTGCTTCAACGGCGATTTCATCAACAGTAGGCATCCTAAGCAACAGCGGCTTCAAACGCTCAATAACAGCGATAACGCGAGCGGCATCAACATCCAAAAGATACTCCTGCCCAGGCAACATGTACCATGTGGTCCAGTTCCTGCGTTCCTCCATCCGCCTGGAAACGCTAACCGCTTTGCCTGCACTTTCCAGCTCATTAAGCGTCTTCTGCAGCTTCTTTTGCGACATAACTTTGGGGCATAACTGCTCAACAAGGCTTTTTCTCTGCTTAGGGCCTTCTTTAAGCAAATCTAACACAGCTTTCTCGTAATGCGACACAGAAATGCCTCCGTACACTCGAGTTTCCAAGCTGGTGCCATTGTAGTCTATTGGCTGCCGATTCCACTCTTAAGTATTGTGCAAACAATGGTGAATAAAATGCCACAAAAAGAAAACCGAAAAATCATCAGAATCGGCAAAACCAGCATGGGCATCATCCTGCCTAAAGCGTGGCTGCGCTACTTTGCCCTAAATGCAGGCGACAAAGTGGAAGTCATCAGCAACGGCCACATCACTGTGAAACCATTAGCCAAAATCAACACAGCGGAGGAATAGACATGGACAAGCATATCGAATTCTTAGTCAAGCTCCGCGACGCCTCACTGATGATCGCTAAAGCCGCAAACGAGTACATAGACGCTTTAGCCCCGCCCGAAGTAAAAGAAGCCAAAAAGGCAACCGCAACAGTACAAGAAGCAACATTCACCATCCTAAAGTTTGAACCGCAACAGGGCGCCAAACTCGGCGAGTTCGAGGTCGCCTACAAACAAAACAACCTGCCCGACAAGTGGCAAAACGCCTACAACATCCTACGCAACAGCAACGCAACCATTCAAAATCGCTATCACGGCGAAGAATACCAGTACTCGTATTGGCTTTATGCAGCGGACAAGATTTACCGCCAAAAACTCAAACCCAAAACATAGGAGCGCACTTCACTGATGACAGAAAACAGACCCAGCAGCAGCCAATCACACAAAAACCAATGCCCCAGCTGCGGTGCATCAGTACAACGCAACGCTAAAAAGTGCCCCAAGTGCCAAGCAGACATACAAGAAAAAACGATTCTGATTCCCAAACCAACGGTTGCCACAGACGAATTTTTAGCCGAGGAAATCTGGAACCGCAAAGACCCCCCACAATACCTAATCTACCACTACAGCACAGGTAAAGTTGAGCAAGCCACCCAAATAGACCTATGCGAAGTCGACGGCAAAGGCAGAAAAATCATCTACACGCCAGTAGATAACGAGGCCCTAAGAAAAGGCCTTGTTCTGCTCCCATCAGGCGTAACCGAGACCACCTTCAAACAGGTCTTCTCCGAGATAGACGAGTACGCCCAAAGAGCTTACGACTCATGCGGCAGAGACGCCATGATACGACTCCTAACCCGAATAACCGTGGCCT
Organism: Candidatus Bathyarchaeales archaeon; assembly: GCA_049718365.1. Classification (GTDB taxonomy): domain Archaea; phylum Thermoproteota; class Bathyarchaeia; order Bathyarchaeales; family Bathycorpusculaceae; genus JAOAIV01. Next base: position 3,298 of record JBNARN010000015.1, on the reverse strand, counting down.
CATGGTTCCTCGACCGCTTCATCACTGATCCACAATATGACGTGGCAGGCGCAGGCAAATTCGCGCCCATAATCGCCATTAGAGGACCAAGTCAATCGGGCAAAAACCGCTTAGCCTTCCTGCTGAGAACGCTCAGCTACAGACCATACTTCGAAATGTCCACACATAGGATTCCAAGCCTCTATCGGCCACTTGACCTCTGGCAAGGCACCTTAGTCCTGGATGAGGCAGATTTTGCCAACACAAATGAGAAGAGCGAGCTGGTGCATTTCCTTAACTGCCGCGCCACAGGAACCCCGTTGGGCAGACAGAACCCTAAGAATCCGCGGATAACGGACACCTTCACCAATTTTGGCTTAACCATTTTGACGCAGCGCAAACCCTTTGACGACAACGCTACCGAAAGCCGCGCTCTACCCTTCTACAGTGAAGCCAGCGACAAGCGTCTGCCTGTCATAGAGACTGATGAAATGCTAAAAGAAGGCCTATCCTTTCAAAACAAGCTGCTTTATCTGCGCATGCGATACCACCAAGAGATAACCATCAAAAAAGACTCATGGATAGAAGAGCTAATCGACCACCGCTTAATTGCAAGTTTGCTTCCTCTCTTGGCGCTTTCACGCTACGAGCCCACCCTCAAAGAAACCATAACGGAAACAGCCCGAGCAGTGCAGAAACTCAAAATTGAAGAAAAAACCAACAGCATGGACGGCTTACTCGTCAACTATTTCTGGGAAAAAATCAACGAAGGCCTCTTTAAACACTGGCAATCCAACACATACTACTTCCTAGAAACAGCAGACGCAGAAGGGCAAGACCAAAACGAACGCTTAGAATGCAAGCCACTGACCACATCAGATTTAGCTTTACACTTCAAATGGAGCAGCCAATCAATCCGCAAAGCAATCAAAAGCCTAAACATCGCCAGCACAGGGCTGCCTCCATTTATCAAAGACGGCGGCAAATCATACCGAGTCATCTTCTTCGAACCTGAACGATTAGAGAAGCGACTGAAAGAATTCATAGTAGACTACGCTCCAAAAAGCGTTTTCCAAACTCAGAGCCTTCTTGGAGATAAGCTGGTCACGGAGGTCACGGGAGTCACGGTTTTTACGTGCGATGAAGAAAACACCACAGCGGCGACTCAGCGAAGAGAAGAAGACAACATTGGCGGCAGGGATTTTTCTTCTTCCCAAAGCAGTAACTTCACCGTGCAGGAAAACCGTGACCTGCGTGACTCCCGTGACCCAGCAGCCCAGCCAAAGCCCCTTTTCGTGTACTGGCAGGATACTTCAAGCGATTGCTCTTCATGCACCAAGAAAGCTGGGTACAAAGTGGTGACGCCTCAGGGCGATGTTCTGAACAAATGCCCCTCATGCTTTGAAGCCATCAAGCGTACGTTTGCAGTGGCAGAATGGAGGGAACACCACGACTAGCGAAAGCTCAGATGTATTGCAGGCAACTCAGAGCTTTTGGCGTTCATTGTTTGAGGCAGCCAATTATGGACGAGAAGTCTTCAATGGCGACCGAACTTTCCTAAACTCTACCGCAGCTTTCGAAGAATACATCGCTTGGTGCATGAGGAACCGTGCTCCGGCTTGGATGAGTGTTCAGCCCTTCAATGGGCGTAATAGTGTTTCATGCGTTGAAAAGCTGTTCTTTGACTTTGACAGTGCAGACCTTAGCCTTGCTTGGAAAGAAGCAAACACTCTTGCTACGGTGCTACAAGAGAGTTATGGAGTTAAACCGCTTATCTGCTTCAGCGGCTCGAAAGGCTACCACGTCTACGTTTGGCTCCAAAAAACAGCGCATTTTGATTCAGCCCAAACCGCCAAAGCGTTCTATAAGGCAGCACAGGAACTGCTCCTTAAAGGCCTTTCATTCCAAACCTTGGATCGACAGGTCCTAGGCGACATAAAGCGGTTAGCAAGGGTACCTTACTCGATTCACGAAAAAAGCCTCAAACCATGCACACCCGTAAACGCAGACCAGGAAAACCTAATCCTGAACAGCGTAACACCCTTCAAAGAGCAGGGGTTAACAGAAGATTTTTGCAGACTATGCCAAAGCAAAATCCGACAGAAACCCCGACGGCTCACCTATCACTACAACCGTGCGAGACATGGGCAAATAAGACCATGTATCGACGCGGCTCTGTGTGCTGATTTATCGGGTACCGCTGGGCACTCAATGCGAATTGCCATAGCCACTGAATTCTTGAACAAAGGTTTTTCTGCAGAGCAAACTGCCGAACTTTTCAGTAATCAGACCGATTATAACTTTGAAAAAAGCCTCTACTACATCAGAGACATTTTGGCTCGAAATTATCGGCCCTATAAATGTGCTACTATCTGCAAACTTGGTTTTTGCCTAATGAACTGCTCACGGAGGAATGGCAAAAGGTGACTGAAGAAAAAGTGGACTATGCGCGTCTAGCTGAATTGATTCGTCGGATTGCCCGAGAAGAAGCATGGCAAATCATGGATGAGCATCTCGATGATTACGAGCATAAGGAAAAGCCATCGGAGGATGCTTAACAATGAGACGGATAAGCAGGCAGCGTGGAACCGTAACTGTTTCTAGCATCAACTTAAACGAAAACAAAACAATACAGATAAGCCGTTTCAGGTACGCACAGCGCAACCATTCAACTTCCACGGCGGCACCTGCCCTTCCATCCATCAACAGGATAAGAATAAAACGTAAAAGAAGGCCCACACGCTAAATGGTTGAAGCTGAGGCTCCAAACAAAGATCAAACACAAAAACAGGAACAAGCTAACCTACAACAGCAAAGCAGCACTCTTTCACCATATGGGCAGCCTCAGCCTGAAAACGATACTACGTACATCACAGACCCGTATAATGCACGTAGTAATAATTTGGCGTGCCCCAAATGTGGTTCTCAGAGGCTTTGGCGAGACGCCAAACGCTACACCAAGCGCGGGTTTGAAATTCAACGGTGGTTTTGTCGCGACTGTGGACGCCGATTCTGCGACCCTGAAGATGCTGCAAGAGCTCGGAACACGTTTGAGCATGATGAAATGATTGAATCAAAGCCATTAAAAAGCGGTCAAGGCATAGTAGTAGACAGCCAAATATGCGTCACGGAGACGAAAAACTTGGCTGCAGAACCTCAAAGAAGCAGGTTTCTGCGGAGAAACGAGACACTGCAACTGCAGGCAAACGCTAACATCCCCGAGAAAGTGGTCAACTACATGCTTTGGCTAAAGAAACAAGGCTATGCAGAATCAACAATCTTCAACCGCGTAAAAATCATCAAATACCTCGCCAAACAC
>JBNARN010000014.1:0-21709 GCA_049718365.1 Candidatus Bathyarchaeales archaeon | reverse complement strand
CCACTACGATCGCACCGCTGTGGCTCACGCGCTGATTGATTTGGTGAAAGACGGGATTTTGACTCGTGAGGGAAAGCCGCGCAGATATCAGTATGCTCAGAAGCGTCCTCCGCCGTGACGTGTTCAGAAAAGTTTAATTGTTTTGCACTACTCTTTTGTAGTACGGTGTTCATGTGACGTCAAAAACAAAAGTCACCCGCAAATATCAGGTAACAATTCCGAAGGAAGTTCGTAAGAGAGTCGGCGTTAAAGTAGGCGACGAATTCAAAGTCGTAGATAAAGGCGATGTTATTGTTTTGGAGAAAGTAAGCAAACCGCGGAACCTTTTATCGTTCGCCGGCTGCTGGAAGGAATATCCTGAAGACCCAGAAGAGTTCATGAAAGAAATCCGGAAACTGTGGTCAACTTGGAAAGCCTAAGGCGCGTTTGCCTAGACACCGACATTCTAATAGACTATCTAAGAAAACCATCGCCTGAAGTCAGACATGTCATGGAATGCGTTTTTGAGAAGAAGCTGAATGCTTGCATAACCAGCATAAACGCTTTCGAAATATGGTTCGGCGCATATTTAGCACCTGAAAAAGCCAAGCTTGCCCAGTGCACCGAGGAGTTTCTAGGGCAAATGGAAGTTGTGGATTTTAATTATGAAAGCGCAGTAGAGGCGGGTCGTGTTTTGGCAGATTTGAGAAAACGCGGAGAACCCATCGAAATAAGAGACCTCTTTGTTGGCTGCATCTGCAAGGTTAACGGCATGGCACTGGTTACCAGAAACCTGAAGCATTACACGCGCATAAATGGCCTAAATGTTTTAACACCAGAACAAACAGCCAGAACACTTTAAGCAACCACCAAAGACGCTATTATTGCACAAGACAGGAAAACCACGCAGACACCAACACGCACAAAAAAGACCGCCAACATGAAAACATGGCTACAAAAGTTCTACGCATATTTCGCACTTGAACAATTTAATCAAAGACACAAATCTTTCAACAAGAAAACCGTCATATTTGGCGGCTATTAGAGATTCATTGCAGAAACCAGTAGAGGGTAGGTTCCGCCGCCAACGCTGAAGCCTATTAGCCAAACAATGCAGAAAACAATAGGAGGGGGTATTCCTTTTAGTAAAAAGTATTTACTCAAAAGGCATGTCTTCTGCGGATGCATTAGTTCTCTCGTGTTGTGGATGAGAGTCTTGCAAAGAATTTTCGCACTTCCTCCGCGAAAACAACTATAAACGCAAGCGAAACAAGGAACGCCCAATCATAAACGCCGAGCGCTGTTGTCTTAAAAATTTGCTGCATAAATGGCACGTAAATTAAAATGGACAAGATGGAAAGTTGCGCGATAATTCCTAACACTATCCACTTGTTGGTTGAAAGTTTTGTCTTGAACACAGATGTCTTGCTTGTTCGGCAGGCGAGAACGTTGCCAACTTGCGCCACAACTATTCCCGCAAAAGTCATGGTAACACCCTTTATGTAAACGGGGCTGTCAGGCGGCAATGGCATTCCGAGGCGCCAGCCGCCAGCTGACCAAGCGGTTAAGCAGCCAATAATAGAGCCAAATGCGATTATAGCGCCAATGTAAAGCGACCGCAACAGCACCTTAGTGGTGAAAAGGCGCTCTTTGATACTGCGCGGCGGCTCCTGCATGATTCCTGCTTCAGGCGGTTCACGGCTAAGCGCCAATGAGGGAATAACATCTATTGCTAAGTCTATGGCTAAAATCTGAACTACCAGTAGCGGCAAGGGGATTCCCAGCAAAACATAAAGCACGTATGGGATAAGCTGAGCCCAATTGTGCGAGAAAACATACACAATAAACTTCCTAATGTTCTCGTAGATGGCGCGACCCGACTCCACCGCCTTAACTATTGACTCAAAGCTGTCGTCCAAGAGGACGATGTCCGCTGCTTCACGTGCAACATCGGTTCCAGTAGCGCCCATAGCCACGCCGATGTCTGCTTCCTTCAAAGAAGGCGCATCGTTCGCGCCGTCGCCTGTAACCGCCACAATCTCGCCGCTTTTCTTCAAGGCCTCAACTATGCGAAGTTTCTGCTCAGGGGAAACACGAGCAAAAATCACATTTCCCCTTCTAACACGATCCACAATGTCGCCGTCACTTAAAGCTTCCAAATCCACGCCTCTGACAATCTCACATTTCCCTGCATCGACAATGCCCACTTCTTGAGCGATATACTGCGCTGTGGGACCATAATCCCCAGTGATTATCACGGTTTTGATGCCTGCTTGCTTCGCTTTCAAAACAGCTTCCTTGACCTCAAGCCTTGGCGGATCGCGCATGGCGCATAAACCGACGAGAATCAAATCCTTCTCTACTTCAGTGCCCTTTGTATACGTTTCAATTTTCTTATATGCCACAGCTATGACGCGTAATCCCTCACTGGCGAATTCATGGATTCTATTTTCCACTTGCCTCAGGTTCGCTTCATCTAATTTGTCTACCTTGCCGTTTACGAGAATATGCGTGCATACGCTGAGAACATTTCTTGGCGCGCCCTTCGTGTAAACATAAACTCCATCATGCGCCTTGTGGATGGTGGCCATCCTTTTTTTCTCAAAACTAAACGGCAGCACATCAATAATGGGTTTCTCAGCCAAGGCATCTTGAATATTTAAGCCATACTTAAGCGCGGCAACCAACAACGCGCCGTCTGTTGGGTCTCCAATAACACTCCAAGACTTGTTCTTGTCCGAGGGCGGAACAATTTTTGCGCTGTTGCAAAGTGCCGCTATTTCAAGAAGCTTTTCCAGCGTTGTTGTTTCACCTTTGCGCAGTGGTTTGCCGTTAACGGAGAAGTCGCCCTCAGGGTTGTAGCCTATTCCTGACACTGAAACGACGTGGTCTTTTACCCAAATTTTTTCAACAGTCATTTCGCCCTTAGTTATGGTGCCCGTCTTGTCAGTGCAGATTACGGTGACGCTGCCTAACGTTTGAACAGCAGACAACCGCTTGACTAGCACGTTTTGCTTTACCATTTTCAAAACGTTAATGGCTAAAGCGCTTGAGACTGTAACTTGTAATCCTTCAGGAACACAGGCAATCATGACGCCAATCATAAAGAGTATCCCATTTGGAAGTGAAACATTAAACATGAGCACGCTAACGGCGAAAAAAACTGTGCCTACAATAATGGCAATTATGAAGTCATACTTTGCCGTCAACGCTATTTCTTTCTGAAGTGGACTTTCTTCTTCATGAATAGTCTGCGTCAAATTGGCTATGCGCCCAAACTGCGTGTTCATACCTGTAGCGTAAACTATGGCTTTGCCCCTGCCCCTAGCGACGCTGGTGCTCATGAAAACAAAACAAGGCGAGTGCAAGTCTGCTTTCTCAACAATAGGCCCTGCTTCAGCAACTCGTGGCTGCGGCTCAGATTCCCCAGTCAACGGCACGTTATTAGTCCATAGGTCAAAGGCTTCAATTAATCGTGCATCAGCTGGAACACGGTCGCCTTCTTCAAGCACTATAATGTCGCCTGGAACAATTTCCTTAACCAAGATTTTTTTGAGTTCGCCGTCGCGGATAACCTTGGCATATTCAGGCATCCAGCTTTTCATTGTTTCCATAGCTTTTTCAGCGCGTGACTCTTGAAACAAACTGAAGAAAATGTTGATAAACACCACTGCGAGGATAACAAGAGCTAATTCAAGATTGCCGCTTAACGCGGAAAGCCCACTTGCAAAAAGCAGCAATATGCCAAACAGGTCCTTGAAGTGCTTGATAAACTTGTACAAGAATGGAATTCGACGTTTCTCGGAAAGCTTGTTGTAACCATATTTTTTGAGGCGTTTCTTGGCTTCTTCACTGGTTAATCCGTTAGGCGACGAATCCAAGGCATCGAAAACGTCGCTGAGACGCAGAGAAGCAACTTTTTCCAAAAAACTCCCACCAAAATCTGATGTAGGCAAATTACGAGCCGAGAACCGACTTGAGAAGCGACTGTGCTGAAGCTAAAGGGGCGCCTGCTACCACGTCGCTTTCCTTTTTGATGGCAGTTTGAAGGAACATTTGTATCCTCTGCAGTATCCTTTTTATGAAGTAACCTTGCTTTTTAAGATGTTGCTTTTAGCCATGCATCAAGGTTAGATTTAAACTAATCGGGTCAAGCATGGTCTTTTTCAGTTTATTAATCTGGAAGCGGCATCGGTAAGGTAAAGCAAGCTGGAAAGCACATTTATCGATAAATACGCTATTGCTGTATGAGTACGGGCCTACTAAATGATTAAACTGTTGCCATAAAGTTAATAGGTGACAGTTTTAATTTCCATGTAGCTTATCTCATTTAAGAGAGAAATTAAAATGCTTGAGTCAGTATCATGTTTCGCTATGAAAATAAAGTTGGATGTTAACTTAGATAGAATGGAGAATGCATAGTTATGGCACGCTATAAACAAGTTGAAGACATCGTTAAATTGATGAACACCCCCGAAATCATCAGAAACACCAGCATAATCGCGCATGTGGATCATGGAAAGACTACTCTTTCAGACAGTCTCTTAGCAGCCGCAGGCATAATTAGCGAGCAAACCGCAGGTCAGAAACTGTTTCTTGACTCATGGGAGCTTGAGCAGAAAAGGCAGATGACTGTTTTCGCTTCAAACATAAGCCTAACACACACGTTCAAAGGAAAAGATTACCTCATAAACCTCATCGACACGCCGGGACACATAGACTTCAGCGGAGCCGTAACCAGAAGCCTCCGCGCAGTCGACGGTGCACTCGTCGTCGTAGACGCCGTGGAAGGTCCAATGACTCAGACAGAGACCGTGCTGATGCAAGCGCTGCGCGAACGCGTGAAACCAATTCTTTTCATCAACAAGGTTGACAGGCTCATAAAAGAAATCAAGTTGACCCCTGAAGAAGTTCAGCGCAAATTTGCAAAAATAATTGTGCGTGTAAACACGCTCATTGAGAAGTATGCGCCGCCCGAGCATAAGAAAGACTGGCAGGTTAAAGTTGAAGATGGCCGCGTGGCTTTTGGCTCAGCGCTTCACAAGTGGGGTCTAAACCTCCCGCACATGAAAGCGAAAGGCTTATCGTTTAAAGACATCATCGACGCTTACACTGGCGTTCCAGAAGAAATTGGCAAGAAAGTTGACGAGTTAAGCAAGAAAGCTCCGCTGTACGAGCCGATTTTGGATATGTTCTGTGAGCACTTGCCAAGCCCGCTGGAAGCACAGCCATATAGGCAGAGCCAGATTTGGCCAGGTGATGTTAACAGCCCAACGGGCAAGAGCATGGCGAAAGTTGACCCTAACGGTCCTCTTCTAATGTGCATCACCACCATCGAGGTTGACCCTCACAGTGGCACAGTCGCCATAGGCCGCGTCTTCAGTGGTTCAGTGGCAAAAGGAAAAACTGTGCAGCTTGTAAGCAGTCGGCAACGAGGTACCATACAGCAAGTTTACATGAGTATGGCCACTGACCGAGTGATAGTGGACCGTGTTCCAGCCGGGAACATCGCCGCGCTATCAGGGTTGCCGTCTATTCATGTTGGCGAAACTGTTGCAGAAGACGGTGTGGAAACACCATCGTTTGAAGGCTTAAAATACGTGTCCGATCCCGTTGTGACCGTTGCAGTGGAGCCTGAGGACGTAAAAGACCTGCCGCTGTTCGATAAGGTTATACATAAACTTACAACGGAAGATCCCAACTTGCATTTCAAGATGGACAAGGAAAGCGGCGAATTCCTGTTAAGCGGCATGGGCGAACTCCACCTGGAGATCACCGCGTACAGGATGCAGGAAGCCGGCTTAAAAGTGAAGCTCAGCAAGCCCATTGTGATTTACCGCGAAACCATCAGTCACGACTACCGAGGACCGCCAGTGATGGGCAAAAGCCCCAACAAGCACAGCAAGCTCTGGATAACTTTGGAAAAGTTGTCTGATGAAGTTATCGAGGCAATAAGAACAGAAAAAATCTCTGAAATGCAGAGTCGCGATGAACGGCAGAAGATCCTTAGAGAGCTGGGCTGGTCAACTGAGGACGCTCGGAACGTTATAGCAATCGAGGAAAGTAACATACTGGTTAACAGGATAAAGGGCAGACAGTACGTTGAGGAGGTGCTGGATCACATAAAATCAGGTTTCCGTGAAGCAGTGCACTCTTCGGTTTTAGCGAAAGAGCCAGCGTACGGATTGAAAGTTAACTTAGAAGATATTTTGGTGCACGAAGACCCAGTGCACAGAGGTCCAGCGCAGATACTGCCGATGACGTGGAGGCCGATATGGTGTGCTTTCTTACTTAGTGATCCGAAGCTTTTAGAGCCGCTGATGAGCTTTGAATGTAAAGTTCCAAACGAGTTCGTCAGTCCCGTCATAGCTTTAATTCAGAAGCGCCGCGGCAAAATCTTGGACATGATAAACGAGGAAGACATGATAATCGTAAAAGCCGAGTTGCCTGTGGCTGAATCCTTCGGAATCTCTGATGAACTGCGCTCATCCACGCAGGGCAGAGCTTTCTGGGCTACACAATTCAGCCGTTGGGCGCCAGTTCCTGAGCAAATGCAAGCTGAAGTAATACGGCAAATCCGCGAACGCAGAGGATTACCACCGACACCGCCGAAGCCAGAAGAATTCTACGAGGCAGAATAAGCCTCTGCCATTTTCCCTTTTAACTTTTTTAGGTTTCCGAAAAATGTTATTTTAAACCTTTTTTTGTTTCATTATTTTTTCAAGTGGCTTGCGTATACAATTAGCTTATCACTAGCTTCTGGAAAGGTTTATTTTTGGCTATGTTGGTAACATTCCAAAATGTAGGCGGATTATCTTGGTCCGCTGGGATGTAGCCCAAACAGGGCTGAACCGTAAACATGTGATGTGAGGTGAAAAAGTAAGATGGCCTACAAATACATAGCCGAAGCATGGTCTAAGCCAGAGAAATCCTTCGTAGACGCGATTATGCAGCAGAGGCTTGTTGAATGGCGAAAGCAGCCTACCGTTGTTCGCATAGAAAAGCCTACGCGCCTTGACCGAGCACGAAAACTTGGCTACAAAGCCAAACAAGGCTTCGTGGTTGTGCGTACCCGCGTTAGAAGAGGCGGACTACGGAAGCAACGTCCCAGATCTGGAAGGCGCCCGAAACGCATGGGTGTTGCCAAGTATAAGCCTGCAAAAAGCTTACGGTTGATTGCTGAAGAGCGTGCAGCACGCAAGTTTCCAAACTTGGAAGTGCTAAACAGCTATTGGGTTGGCGAAGACGGCCGCTCAAAATGGTTTGAAGTGATTCTCGTGGATCCGAGTCATCCTGTGATAAAGGCTGACAAGGACGTGAACTGGATAATTGAGAAGCAGCACAAGCGCCGCGTTTTCCGAAGCCTAACAAGCGCTGGCAAGAAGGTTAGGAGTTTGCGTAGAAAAGGTAAGGGCGCCGAGAAGGTTAGACCCAGCAAGCGTAAAGGAGCGAAAGGAGAGCAGTAGCATGCATCATGTAAAACCACAAATTCTCAAGCCAAATGGGCGGCAGCGAAGTGGCAGAGGCTTCAGCATTGAGGAGCTTAAGAAAGCTGGCGTAGATGTAGCGGAAGCGAAAAGAATGGAAGTGCCTGTTGATAAGCGGAGAAAAACTGCGCATGAGCAGAATGTCAAGTTGTTAAAGGCTTACGTGGAAAAGAAGAAGGCTGAAGTTAAGCCAAAAGCTAAACCTGCCGTGCAGTCGCAGTCAAAGAAAAAGGCTAAAAGCTGAAACCGCCCATAAAAAGAAGCGGTGCTTCCGTGGATTCTAAACTTCCCATAGGCTACATAACTATACGCGCTTTTGCTCATGCCACCGAAGATCCCGAAAAAGTTCTGACAGCAATACGGAATACACTGCCAAAAGAACTCGGCGAAAACGCGGTTTTTCAAAAAACGAGCCTAACAGGGCATCACAAGAATCCAATAATTCTTTTTGAAACTAAACTTGCGGATAGAGAGCAGTTGCCTAGTGCCTTGGCGAAAATCGCCGCCAGTTTAAGCACATTAGATAAGGAGAAATTAGCGCGAGAGATACGGCTGCATGTGGAGAAGCAGAACCTTTACCTAAGGTTCAATAAGCAATCAGCGTATCAAGGCGAGTTAAGGCTTTCTTCAAGCGACCCCATACACTTCCGAATTCACTTTAGGAATAAGACGCCAAGCGAGATAATGGAAATTTGTAGAAACGCAGGTGTGCTTCCATGAAAAAAATCTTCGCAGACTTGCACCTGCGCCTAAACATAAGAGATCAAACCGCAACTTTGAGGATGATAACCAAAGCTGCATCACTTGGTTACCGCCTAATTGCAGTTCCTCTTTCGCCTGAAACCCCCGAGAATGAAATCGCACAGTTGAAAGATGCCTGCAACGAGGCAAAGATGGATTTTGCTTCTCGGGTAGATCTGCGACCAAAAACGCCGAATGAGCTCTTGCGAGCGCTGCGACGGTTGAGGCGAAAATTCGAAGTAATTTGCGTAAACTGCGATAACAAGCAAGTAGCGCGACAAGCAGCAAAAGACCGCCGTGTTGACCTGCTGAATTTTTCTTCATTAGATTTTCGAAAAAGATTCTTTGACAATGCCGAGGCGGAATTGGCCAGCAACAGTTTAGCTGCATTAGAGATTGACATGCGCCCTCTGCTGGTCTTGGATGGCCCTTCCAGAATTAGGCTACTTTTAAGTCTGCGTCGCGAGGTTGCTGTAGCTAAGGAATTTCAAGTTCCAATCGTAATCTCAAGCGGTGTCTCAGAGGAAAAACTGCTTAGAAAACCGCGGGATATGGCGGCGCTCGCATTTCTTTTTGGGTTAGATGAGGCATCAGCGTTGAAAGCTGTTGCGCAGGAGCCCGCGGCTATTGTTAAACGTAACAGAGAAAAATTAAGCCCCAACTTTATAGCGGAAGGAATACGGGTAGTTAGAGAGGGAAAGGACTGTTGAAACGGGTGAAACGCCGCTACCTTGTGCTGCTGGTTGATTCTGACAGCGCGCCCAGCCCGAAAGAGCTTATGGATGCTATTTGGAGCGCCGTGGTTAAGCTTTATGGCGAGGTCGGTGCAAGTCAGACAAGCCTATCGCTTATCGAGTACAACGCTGAGAAAAAAGTGGCGGTGATTCGAACCGCGCTTGCAAAAGTAAATTTGGTCAGGGCTTCTTTAGCTACGATTACGTCTGTTGCAGGTAAAGATGCGGCACTGCATGTCCTGACCGTTTCCGGCACAATTAAGGCATTGCGAAAGTTTCTGTGACTGGCTGTTCTTTCAAAAGTAAACTTTTTTGTTGCAATAAGTAAAAATAAAATGAATAAGCGTCACGATATCTACTGAACAATTTATCAAATAATATACAGAAAACTTTATCAATGACTACTATGAGTAAATTTAAGAGATTTACCATCATGGAGAAGGAAAATAACAAACAGAGCTGTGCAAAAATGGAGTTAGAAGATTTTTATTTCAAAATGTCCCTAAAAACTGAGCCTATACTGGACGACACCACATTACGCGACGGCATACAAATGCCTGGCTTAGCCGTGAGACCCAAAGATGCCGCGAAACTAGCGCAACTCTTGAGCGAGGTAGGCGTGGAAAGGATAGAACTTTTCCATTACCAGAAGCCTGACAAGAAAGCCGCTAAACTCATCCAAAAAATGGGCCTCGGCATTAGAGTGGCTGGCTGGTGCCGCGCCGTCAAAGAGGACATTGACAGCGCCATCGAATGCGGCTTCAATGAAGTGGGCATTTCGCATCCCGTTTCAGACATACACTTTAAGGCGAAATGGCCTGACAAAACGCGAGAGCAACTATTGGCAAACATTGTTGAAGTGGTGGAGTATGCGGCTAAGACACATGGGCTGAGAACATTTGTTCATGGTGAGGACAGTACAAGGGCAGACTGGAACTTTGAAAGGGAGTTAATTAACGCCGTGGCGCAGGCTGGCGCCGAATGCTACCGCATATGTGACACTGTGGGCATAGGCCTTTCAGACCCTGATGCACCTCTGCCTAATGGCATTCCTGCTAAGGTTAAGGCAATCAAAAAAGAAACGAAAATTCCCGCCATCGAAATTCACGCACATGATGATTTTGGCAATGCCGTGGAAAATACCATGGCTGCGATCCGCGCGGCCTCTGGCTTATGGGACAAGATTTACGCGAGCACAACCTTCCTTGGAATAGGCGAAAGAGCTGGCAACGCTGAGACAGAAAAAGTCCTCTTAAACCTCTATCTTCAATATGGCGTCAAAAAGTTTGAAGGCAAAACCTTCAAGCTGAAGCAGACAGCCGATTTCATCGGTAAGGTAACAGGCTACGTGGTTCCGCCTAACAAGGCGATAGTCGGCGATTACGGTTTTGCGCACGAGTCAGGGATTCACACACACGGCGTCCTAAATGATCCGTGGACGTATGAGCCTTATCCGCCTGAGCTGGTAGGCAACACTCGGCGATTAACCATAGGAAAACAATCGGGAAAAGGCATTATCAAACACAAGATAACGGAGATCACGGGGAAAACACCGACTGATGAGGAATTAATGCAGGTAGTGGCGAAAGTTAAAGAAATCTACGCAAACGGCCGGCGCTCTTCGCTGAAAGAGGAAGAGTTCAAAAAGCTCCTACGTACATTTAAGCTGCTTCAAGAATAACCTGCTGATCTTTTGCATGTGAAAGCCAAAGAGAAGACGGCAACGTATGCTCATAGGAGATGTCTTGCTATGCTTACGAGTCGCGGCTTTCTCATTAGAACTTTCGCTAAGATCGATAGCTTAGCGCCTCTGGTGAAGTCAATTATGTCTTCTGGTTTAAGCGCGTCAACAAGGTCATTCAAGTCTGCGTCAGATAGCTTTTCAAGTGTCTCTCTTAATTTTTCCACTTTTCTCAGGTGTTCGCCCCTTTCCTTCCACCATAGTTCATTAAACTTTGCCAGCGCACTTTTTGAGACGTCGTTCTTTTTTAGGCATTCAGTGATGACGTCAGCGGCCATCTGCCCTGATATGACGGCTTCCTTGATGCCTCCGCCGTGAATTGGATTAACATGATTTGCGGCTTCTCCGCAGAGTACAAAACCGTTAGCGACCATTTCTTCCACCATTCCGCCCACGGGAACGCAGCCAGCGTTTACCTCCAGAATAGAGCCTTTGCCTATTTCCGGATGAAGCCTTAGAAACTCATCCATGTAAGCTTTCGGCTTCTTCTCTTGCGGAATAATGCCCAAACCAACGTTTGCTCTATGTTCGCCTTTTGGGAAAACCCATACGTATCCTCTTGGCGCCAGCACATTTGACAGGTAAATGTGAATAAGGTCAGAAACCACATCCACGTTTGCCATCTCGTATTGTATGCATGAATCCACTAAGGTTACTTTCGAGAACACCCCTAACGCTTTAGTCCGCAAAGGTGATTCCGCACCCGTAGCGCAAACAATAACTCTGGCTTTTTCTTCGAATTCATTGCCTAAAAACTCGCCCTTAACGCCGACGAAGTAGCCTCGTGAATCCCTTATTAAATCCGAAATAAACGTGTTAGCTTGCACCATGGCGCCTGCTTTGACGGCTTCTTCGGCAAGCCACTTGTCGAATACTTTCCGCTCAAGCACAAAGCCGCCTTGGGACAATATGGCGTCAAGGTATCTGCCGTCAGGCGCGTAAAGTCTTGCGCCTCTGATTTTCTGCGCGATGCACTTCTCAGGGATTTTTCCCAGCAATTGTTGAGATGACTCGCTTATGCCTTCTCCACAACGCTTTGGCGCGCCAATCTCTGCTCTTTTGTCGAAAACCTTAACTGAGAAGCCGTTTTCAGCCAGCCGTTTCGCGCATGAAACGCCCGCTGGGCCAGCTCCAATTATTATGACATCATTCATTGCGTGATCACCTTTATGGCTTCGACTGGGCATGCTTTCGCGCATACGCCGCACAGCGTGCATAACGCCGCGTCGTGGATGATGTTGTCTCGTAATTCTAACGCAGCGGTTGGGCACACGGAGACGCAGCCGCCGCATCTGAGACAGCGATTATTGTTTATGCTCCAAGCCATGGAGGCCTCAACCCTTGATGTGTTTTGTATATCTTGTTGTATAAGTAAATCTTTATAAACTATGAAGTAAGCTACTCCACACCAAGTGTGAACGGCATGGGTGCGCAGTTACCGCTTAGCGCCGAGTTCCGCAAGCTCATAGAAGCCCGGCTTACGCAGACACTTAAAGGCATAGAGGACACGCTTAATCAACTGTTTGAAAAACAAAAAATGTCGCCTCAAGAATTGAAAGATGAACTCCAAAGCCTTGAAGAAAGCTTCACCATATTATTCCAAAAATGGAATCTGGAAATTCTCTATATGCTTTTATTTAAAAACACTGTCGGCTTCAGTGAATTCAAGAAGACTCTAGGCATAAACTCACGCACCTTATCTGACAAGCTTAAACTGCTTACGTCATACGGCTACATCGACCGCGCAGTTGACGCAGGTCCGCCGCTCAGAGTGGAGTATGCACTAACAGAGAAAGGAAGGAATACTGTGCTGCTTGCTTTGCCTCTTCTGTATTACACCAGCGCCACCTAAACGCTAAATTCCGCATTTTCTTCTAAGGTCTCTCGCCCTTTTTTATTGGCAAGTGTACTTTTGTTGTTTCTTTCACGGTTTCGAAAACCATGCATGTAAGCGTTTTCTCAAGACCTTTTATGAGCCGCAGCTTATCAACTACGAATTTTCCAACAGCCTCTACATTTTCAGCTCTAAGCTTTACCAGCAGATCCCAGTCGCCCGTGATTATATGCACTTCCTGTACTTCTGGAAATTTGGCGATTTCTTCTGCAACGGCGCGTTGCGAAACGGGGGTGTCATCAGCCTTTGCTCTGTATGAGACTGATGCCAAAATAAAGGCGACGGTGCTAGAGCCTAATTTTTCTGGAGCTAAAATTGCCCGGTACTCTCGTATAATGCCGAGTTCTTCTAGGCGTTTTGTTTTGGCGAAGACTGTGGTTATTGGCGCGTTTACCTTTTGCGCAATTTGTCTAGCGGTGAGTTTGCTGTTTTCTTGTATTAGCGCTAGGATGGCGGCGTCCTTTTCATCGAGTTTTACGCTCATGATTGTAATAATTACAATAAGCTACTATAAAAATGTGTAGTTTTTGGAAAAATTATAATATTTATCATAAAAAATTTATTATATAGCCTGTGCATTTGTTTTTTCAACAATCAGCAAATCGAGAGGAAAAAACTTGGCAAGCAAACAATTCACGATCCAGGAAAAAATAGTAACTGAATTACCCAAGCCGTTAGACCAACTTTCCCAAAGCGAACTTGAAAGAAAATCCTGCATCGGGCGAATAATGACCTACACTCTTAGGAATCTTACATCTCAGTTTGTGGACAAAGGCTTCCAATGGCTGTTACCAGTTGCGCTTTCGCAATCCACTGATCCCTTGTGGCCAGATCCAGGCGCCTCCATCGAAAAGCGCATCGAAGTAGATATTTATGGAAAGACCGTCAGAACCACGGCGAGTATGATAATTCACAAGCTAATTGCAGCTTCTTTGGCTTATCCAAAACTGTTCATTTTATCGCCTAACATACGCATAGAAAAAGCTGAGAGGGCATACACTGGAAAGCACATCTACGAGTTCACACAGTTAGATTTCGAAATAAAAGATGCCTCCTCAAAAGACGTGATGAGCCTAGTTGAGGAAGTAATCTGCAACTTGCTGACGCAGCTGAAACACGACTTGAAGGATGAGCTAACCGCACTTTGCCGGTGTGACACGTTAACTTTACCGAAGAGGCCCTTCAAAGTTTACGATAGAGAAGAACTAGAAGCTAAGTACGGCGCGAAATGGGAAGAAACCATTACAAAAGAAAGCAGCGCCCCCGTATGGATCACAAACATTCCGCGTGAATTTTACGACTTTGAGGATTTCAAAACTGGCAAATGGGACAACTATGATCTGTTCATGCCACAGTTCGGCGAAGTGCTCTCTGGAGCCAAAAGAGAATGGGAATACGAGAAGATACTTAAGAAAATCGAGCGCGACAAAATTAACAAATCCAACTACACATTAGTGCTAAAGTTGGCGAAAGAAGGAAAGCTGAAACCCAGCGCAGGCGGCGGCATCGGCATAGAACGTTTAGTAGCTTGGATAAGTGGCGTAAAACATATTGCCGAGACACAGCCATTCCCAAGAGTGCCTGGAACAGTTTACGAATTATAAGCTTGTGTGATTGCTGTTGAATGGGTATCTTGAAGCATTACAAGCAAAAATGAGTGAAGTTGACTTTAAAAAGTTGGCTGCGATACCCCACATTAAAGTTCACGAATTCATTGCGAAAGCCAGTGACCTATGCAACTGCGAGAAAATTTTCATCTGCAACGATTCCGCTGAAGACGTAGCATATATTCGGCAGCAAGCCCTCGCTACAGGCGAAGAAAAAGCTTTGGCGATGCCCGGCCACACAGTCCACTTTGACGGCATACACGACCAGGGGAGAGACCGCGAAGCCACCAAGTATCTTGTGCCTAAAGGCGTGACTCTCAGCAAGGCTCTTAACCAAATTGACCGACAAGAAGGCTTAGCTGAAGTGAAAAGCTTACTTAGAGACTCAATGACTGGGCGCACAATGATTGTCCGCTTTATTTCTCTAGGACCACCCAACTCGGTGTTCACTGTTCTAGGCTTACAGTGCACTGACTCTTGGTATGTTGCTCACTCTGAAAGCTTGCTGTACCGACCTGGCTACGAGGTTTTCCTTAACGCAGATCCCAGCCAAGAAATCCTGCGTGTGCTTCATTCGGCTGGAAAACTAAACGAGAACATGGTTAGCGTGGAGCATGAGAAAAAAAGGATCTACATTGACCATATGGATAACACAATCTACAGCGTCAACACGCAGTATGCTGGAAACTCTGTAGGATTTAAGAAACTAGCCTTTCGCCTTGCTATCCGAAAAGCAGACCGCGAGGGCTGGCTGGCTGAGCACATGATGATTATGGGCGTGCATGGTCCAGGCGGACGCAAAACTTACTTCTCTGGGGCGTTCCCTAGCGCCTGCGGCAAGACGTCTACGGCTATGCTGCCAGGAGAAACTATAGTCGGCGATGACATTGCTTATTTACGGGATATTGGAGGAGTAGCGCGTGCTGTGAACGTTGAATGCGGCATCTTCGGAATTATCCAGAACATCAATGCAACAGACGATGCATTAATCTACAAAGTGCTTACAAGCCCAGGAGAGGTCATCTTTTCCAACGTTCTGGTTAAGGACGGCAAGCCATACTGGCTGGGCATGGGCTGTGAACTGCCGAAGGATGGCATTAACTTTTCCGGGGAATGGTACGAAGGCAAAAAAGATGCGCAGGGTAATCCGATTCCGCCAGCTCACAAGAACGCTCGCTACACGGTGTCGCTTAAGGCGCTGGAAAACTGCGATCCAGAATTAGATAATCCTCTGGGTGTAGAGTTAGGCGGCATAATGTATGGCGGCCGCGACTCTAAAGCGTATGTTCCTGTTCAGCAAAGCTTCAGTTGGGATCACGGCATTATTGCTTACGGTGCCTCTTTAGAGACGGAAACAACCTATGCAATACTTGGAGAGGAAGGCGTGCCGGAGATAAACATGATGAGCATTCAAGACTTCATTTCTATACCTTTAGGCCAGAACGTTCGCAATAACTTGGAGTTCGGAAGGAAACTTAAGAAAGCGCCACTCATTTTTGGCGTTAACTATTTCTTGCGCGACAAGGATACTGGCAAATTCCTAAACGCGCCGCAAGACAAGCATGTCTGGGTAAAATGGATGGAGCTTCGCGTCCACGGTGAAGCCGGAGCAATAAGGGCGCCCACAGGCCTTATACCAAAATACGACGATTTGCGGCGACTCTTCAAGAAAGTGCTGGACAAGGACTATGCGAAAGAAGATTACATAAAGCAATTCACAATCAGAGTGCCGGAAAACATAGCTAAAATTGAGCGCGTCCAGCGGTTCTACCAAGAGAACGTCTCTGATACACCTGAAGAGCTGTTTGAGATACTTGATCAGCAGCGGCAGCGGTTGGTTGAAGCTAAGAAGCGCTTTGGCGATTACATACCGCCGGAAAACTTTGAATGGTAAAACAGTTGGCACAGTGCTGACGCCGAGGCTTAATGCGCTGTACGCGCCCATTTCTTATTTTCCTTGAAGCGAAGCACAATTGAACTGGTCACCATTCGAGCATGCGCGAAATTTTTGTGGTAAGGTTAAATAGCTTTTACAAGATAAAACCTAGGCAATTCGCGTAAAAGAGAGGGAAAATAGAACTTGAAGATTGTCCTCGGCCCTGCCTCAACAGCGCTTGCTGAAAAAGTCGCCGAATTAATCGGCTGCGAGAAGGTGCCTGTTGCTTATAAGGCATTTCCAGATGGAGAAAACTATATTCGCTTAGAAGGTGACGTGCAGGATGAGCATGTGGCAATTGTTCAAACCACCTGTGCGCCTCAGGACAGCCGGCTTATGCAGCTCGCGTTTATGGCTGCTGCGGCTAAAAGAAACAAAGCGCGGAAGGTAACCGCCATTGTGCCCTATCTTGCGTATGCGCGTCAAGACAAAATTTTCTTGGCTGGAGAAAACATAAGCATCGAAACCGTAGCGCGTATGCTTAAGGCAGCGGGCGTTGACGCTCTAGTCACAGTGAATATTCATGCTGAAAGCGCCATAGGCCTGTTTCCGTTTCCCGCTAAGAATCTAAGTGCCATCCCACTGTTAGCTGAATATTTTGTGCAGAAAGGCTACCGAAAGGCGTTTGCGCTGGCACCTGACAAGGGCGCAATGTACATTGCCCAGCAAGCCCAGCAGATTTTAGGCGGCGAGGCAGGTCATCTTGAAAAGCAGCGTGACCGCTACACGGGGCAAACAACGCATGTCGTTAAAGGCTTAGATGTGAAGGGCAAGGTTGTCATAATCTTTGATGATATTATAAGCACTGGCGGAACAATTGTGGGCGCGGCAGAAATCCTTAAGGAGCAGGGTGCCGCGAAGATTTTCGCTGCTTGTGTGCATCCGCTGTTGATAGGTGATGCTGAAAAGCGCATTCTCGATGCAGGCGTGGAGGAAATCGTAGGCACAGACAGTGTGCCCAGCCGAAACAGCAAAGTATCGCTTGCACCTTTAATTGCTAACGCGTTGAAGGCGCTGGAAAGTGGCTAAACTTTTCTTTTTGCTTTCAGGAGAAAACGAAACTTTACCCTTTGCCGAGTTAAACGCCATACTTGCATCAGAAGGTTTCGCATACCAGCTTACGGAAAAACTTGACCAAACAGTAAGGCTGGACTGCGACCTTAACTGCGTACAAACCGTTCACAACAGGGCAGCTTACACCATGGCAAGTGCGCTTGAACTTTTCGCTTGTCACGCAGAAGAAACTGCTATCTTACACGCTGTGGAAAACATGGATCTCAGGGAAGTGCTTAGTGATGGAGAAAGCTTTGCTGTGCGCATAAAACGCGTAAAAGAGCATGCGCTGGGCATCCGCTCTGTGCCGCTAGAAGCAAAAATAGGTAAGCAAATACTCAGCAGAGCGCCGAAAGCGAAAGTCAACCTTAAAGCGCCCGATAAAACCTTCTTCGGCCTCTTAACCAGCGGCAAGCTTATATTCGGCGTTAAACTCGCAGAGATTAAACCTAAAACCTTCTCTGAACGGCGTCCACGAAAAAAGCCTTTTTTCCATCCCTCCGCGATGCCGTCTAAGCTGGCGCGATGCATGGTTAACTTGGCGCACGCAAAAGCGGGCAAGTTGCTGCTTGATCCTTTCTGCGGTACAGGCAGCATATTGGTTGAAGCCGCGTTAATTGGTTGCCGCGCTTTGGGTTTGGATGTTCAACGCTGCATGGCGCAGGGCTGCCGAAAAAACCTTAGCCACTTCAACTTAAGCTTTGAAGGCGTGGTTATCGCTGATGCGCGGAAGCTGCCCTTAACCCGAATTGACTGTATCGCCACGGATCCACCTTATGGGCGGTCGGCGACAACGTTAAAGTCCACTACGAAGCAGATCGTTGAAGGCGTTCTAAGCTCAGCGCGCTCGCTGCTTCAGCGGGGGCAACGGATTTGTATAGCTTCGCCGAAGACATTAAACATTGCACAGGTAGGTTTAAGCTTGGGCTATAGGCATGTGGAGTCTCATTTCGCGTATGTTCATCGAACGTTAACACGGGAAATAGCTGTGTTCGAGGCAACTTGAGGGTGCATATGATGAGTATGCGTGTAATCTTTTTGGGAACTGCGGGCAGCGTCCCCACCGTCAAGAGAAGTTTACCAGCCGTGCTCATAAAGCGCCAAAATGAGCATTTACTGTTTGATTGCGGCGAAGGCGTACAGAGGCAAATGATAGCGGCTAAGGTGGGTTTTCACAAAAAGATGAAAATTTTCATTTCACACATGCACGGCGACCACGTTTTGGGTTTGCTCGGGCTCTTGCAGACCATGGCTCTAATGGATAGGCAACAGAAAATCGATGTCTACGGGCCAGAGGGCGTAAAAAGATTTCTCGAAGATGCCCGAGAAGTTCTGCAATTCTGCCTAACGTTTCCTGTTGAAGTCCACGAGATTTATAATGCAGGCGTGGTATGCGAAGAAGACGAGTACACCATTGAAGCAACAAGCTCCAACCACGTGGTTGCAGGTTGGGCATATGCACTTGTGGAAAAGCCTCGCCCGGGAAAATTCTATCCCGAGAAAGCCCGCGCTTTAGGCGTACCCGAAGGCGCGTGGTGGTCAAGGCTGCAGCATGGTGAAAACGTTAAGCTACCGAATGGGCGAATTGTACACCCTACTGAAGTCTTGGGTCCGCCAAGACAGGGGCGAAAAATCGTTTACACAGGAGATACACGGCCTTTTGAGGGCTTTGCCAAGTTTGCAGCTAACGCGGATCTGGTGATTCATGACGCAACTTTTGATGACACGTTAGTCGACAAAGCGGAGTTAGATGGGCATTCAACGCCAAGCCAAGCGGCGCAGCAAGCAGCGAACGCAAAAGCGAAGAAGCTGGTTTTGACGCATATAAGTGCCAGATACGCCGATGCCAGCATTCTTCTGGAGCAGGCACGGAAAATTTTCGGTGATGCGCTTGTGGCTGAAGATTTTATGGAGTTGGAGTTGCCGCTTCCAGAAAGCTAAGCCAGCAGTTTCCTTAGTTTCTGCAAGCTTTCTTTCACATGCTCCGTAGATTCAACCATCACCATTTTGTCGTAGGCGATTTCACGGAGAATTTTTGCGAAATGTTGCCAGTCTATTTTGCCGTCGCCAATTCCTAGGTGCTGATCATTCTCGCCCATGTTATCGCTTGCATGGATATGCACAATTTTATCAGGCATTTGCCTCAGGAAAGGTTCTGTCTGCGCCTCGAGGTTCGCATGTCCCACATCCAAAACAATGCCTATGTCATTTAAGCCAGTTTCTCGGTAGAACTTGGCGAAGTCTTCAGGTTGCTTCATTATGAAACCGTATTTCTCCGGTAGATTTTCCATAGCCATGTTTAAACCATATTTTTCCGCGATTCCATGGAGTTCAGTTATGCTCTTAATGTTTTGTTTCCAGTCTTCGCCGGGGTAAAATGTGCTGATACCTGTTTTGTTTCCTGGATGAAAAACCCACAGCTTGGCATTCAAGGCGGCGGCATACGCCATAGATTCCTTTAACCGCTTAAGCGAAGCGTTCAGGATAGGCTTTGAAGGGGAAGCTATGTTTAAATCTGCAAATGGCGCATGCACCGTATACTCGATGCCATAGACCTTGGCAATATGATTAAGTGTCGCAACTCGTTTTTTGTTAAGCGCATGTAGTCCTTCATCGAGAACTTCAACATAGTTTTCTCCAGCGCCTGTTAGTCGCCTAACCATTTTGCTGAAGGGTTCGCTTAGACAGTAAAGCATGGAAAGACCCACTTTTGGTTTAAACATTTGCGCCCATCCTGTTCGAGTTTCAAGGCTTACCCTTGTATGTTTGCGCTTAATAACTCTATTCTCTGCGTCTGGCAGCACTCTACTGTCTTCTGCAGTAAATTGGCTACGGTCGCCAAACTGGCTTGTGGTGTAGTTATTACTTATAATTCTATTTTATTGCGAGACGCGGGAAGTTGCGTTTCGAAATGTTTGCTGCGTAATAGTTTAATTTAGCCATCTGTCTTCTAATAGTTTAACGGTGCTTGAGAAGTTGCGTGTCTCGGTTCGTTTCTTCACTGCTTTGCGTGAGATAACTAACAAGAAAGAGGAAAGATTAGAGTTTCCAGAAGATACCAAAGTTACTATTGACACGGTTCTAAAGAAGTTGTCTAAATTATATGGCAAGCCCTTTATCGAGTACGTTTATGACGCCAAGACTGGTCAAGTTCAAAATTTTTTGCAGTTCCTTGTTAACGGGCAAAGCGCCGCGGCCATGAACGGCCTGAAAACCGAGCTAAAAGACGGCGATGTCTTGGCGATTCTCCCCCCTGTAAGCGGCGGCTGACAGCATTGGGCACATGTTTAGTCTGCGGCGCAAAAGCCGCGGCTATCTCCAATGGGCTTCGCGTTTGTTTAAACTGCATACGCGGCAACCCAGAAAAAGCGCTTGAAATCACAAGGCAAGTGCATGCGGAGAACCGAGCAGTTTTCGGCTTGCCCCCTGAACCGCCGCGGGATGCCGGTGGTATGCCTTGCGGTGTTTGCGCTAACAACTGCATTATCGGCGCGGGCAATGTGGGTTTCTGCGGCTTAGTCAAAAACGTTGATGGGCGCATAGCTCGCTTCGGCGGCACCGCTGAGCACGGCGTGTTAGAGTGGTATTATGACAGTTTGCCAACCAACTGTGTAGGCTGGTGGTTCTGTCCCGGCTGCACTGGAAGCGGCTACCCGAAATACGCCTATAAGCCCACGGCTGAGCGTGGCTACGCTAATTTGGCAGTTTTCTACTGTGCCTGCAGCTACAACTGCCTCTTCTGCCAGAACTGGCATTACCGTAATCTTTCGGCGAAGCATAAGGCAGCCATTAGCGCAGAGGCGTTGGCAGCCAAGGCGGATAAGCGTGTTTCATGTATCTGCTATTTTGGAGGCGACCCGTCTCTGCAGATGCCGCACTCGCTTGAGGTAAGCCGCCTAGCCATAGAGAAGGCAAAGGCTGAAAACCGAATTCTCCGTGTCTGCTGGGAAACAAATGGCTGCATGAACCCCCAGTTGGCGGAGAAAGCCGCTGAGTATGCGCTGGAAAGCGGAGGCAACATCAAATTCGACTTGAAAGCTTGGAACGAAGCACTGAACATGGCCTTATGCGGAGTTTCCAACAAGCCTACGCTCGCGAACTTCAGGCGGGTAGGCAAAAAATACTACCCGAAACGCCGAGAACTGCCCGTGCTCGCCGCGAGCACGCTGCTTATACCGGGCTACGTGGACGCGGAGGAAGTGGAGAACATTGCCCGTTTCATAGGCGAGATTGACCCTGAGATTCCGTACACTTTGCTGGCGTTTTATCCATGCTTCGTTATGCATGACTTGCCGACAACAAGTCGAAAGCAAGCATTAGAGTGTCAGAAAGCAGCAGAGAAGCACCTAGCAAACATCCGAATAGGAAACGTCCATTTGCTATCGTAAGAATGTTTAGCTGGTCTCTCAATTTTAAATGGGGTTACACGCCCCAGAAGGGTATCTTTTTGCGCATTGCTTCAGCGTATTCTTTCAGCACTTCCTGCTCGTCTGCCGTAAGCCTATCCATGTACGTAGTCAACAGCGCTTTCGCGTCG
>JBNARN010000013.1:0-22150 GCA_049718365.1 Candidatus Bathyarchaeales archaeon | reverse complement strand
TGGTAAGCTTTCGAAAGCGAAAACCTGCTCGTTGTAAAGGTGAGGCCCAAAACTAATTGTCACGCATGCTGATCTGTTGAGGAAGTAAAGTCTGCGCTTAGGCCCATATGGGCTATCTTCCAGGCTGGAGGAGACAATGCCGTGGCGTTCCATCATGGCTAGATGCGCTGCAACAAGCTGCTGACCTATGCCTAGCTCCTTGGCTATTTCAAGTGGGTAGCTGGGCTCTTGGCTTAGGCGTTTGATTATTCTTCGCCTAATCGGATTCTCAATCGCTGTAAGTATAGCGTCAATTTGAGAAGAATTAATCATCGTTTTCACCACGAGTTAACAGAAAAAATTGGGCGAGGTTGGACGGTTTCACTTTAGTTCAACCTTGTGCGGTGCCTCAGCAGCTTTCGGTTCTTTCTTTGGAACCTTTAGCTCAAGCAAGCCGTCCTTCATTGATCCTTCGGCCTTTGCAGGTATGACCTCCTCTGGGAAGGCAATGTATCTTTGCATGGATGCGTATGCTCTTTCGCGATGAATGTAGTTTCTGCGCTTTTCTTCTTTTTCTTCTTTGCGTTCGGCTCTGATTGTTACGCCGTCTTTGGTGACTTGAATGTCAACCATGTCCTTGCTGAAGCCTGGTAGTTCAGCTGTGACAGTGTAGGAGTCGCCGTTGTCGATGAGGTCTACTGCAGCGTATCGCGTAGGCATTTCAGGTGCTTCCGCGATTGTGGATGCTATGGGGAAGAAGGGCCTTAGTAAATCATCGAAGGATTGGCGGAATTCTTCGAATAAGCGGTCGAATTGCCTTGATATGCTGAATGGGTCTGTCCACCTCGCAAGAGCAGTTTCAAATGCTTCGCTGTTTTGGGTTCCTCTTGTTTTGCGGGTAACCATGACGCATCACCTCACATTAGCTATACAACTTTTATTTGTATAGGTAAAATATACATTAAAAAGTTGTAATATAAAAACTTTGCGCTAAAATCCGCATGCCTACAACTAACAGAAAATTCCACACACTATACAACAAATACTTGCTTCTCACAAGCGATTAAAATAGGGTCTGTCAAAGTCCTTCCTCATCTTCCCCATCAGACTGGGACGGCGACATCATCCCCCACAAAAAAGCTGCAAAACCAAAATTTGAACATTCTGCTTGACCAACAGCCCATTTTCCACAATATCAGTTTTATTCTTCAAAAAATAAATCGAAGCTCACCGACGAACAAATGCGATTTTAGGTAATAGCCTGCGCACAAGCACCATTGGCACCATCATATTTGGCGCCTATTAGCGATTCTATGCAGAAACCTATAGAGGGGGTCTATCACCATTGTCGCTTTCTATAGTCAACAATGTGTGTTCTATGCCCCTTTTGCTATATGTAAAATTGACTTTAAGCCGGGCACGTATGCGGCTTATCAACCTGCCGCTAAATGGCTTATGCAAAGAGCAGCGTGGAAGTAAAAACTGCTGCATCAGGAAATCACCATAAATGTTAAAGTAATCTATCTGCATAGTAACTGTTAAAAAGCCATGGCTTAGAATCGTGATTTAATGTCAGAGGACGACTTCCTATTAACTCAAGAGAAATATGCTTCTCCGCTGTCGTGCCGCATTGATGATTGGAAATCTAGGCTAATAGACCTATCGCGGAGAAATAACTTGCTATATTTTACGCCTACCAAAAGAGGAAATCTTTTCGTTTCTCGCCCAAACATGGAAACAATTTTCAACAGACTTGTTATACGAAAACGAAAAATGGCGTTTTGGTATCCGCCTGAAGAAAACGGTTTTCAGTCGCCACTGCAATCCGAGAGTGCTTTGGCTATTAGTGAAAAAATCAAGCCAGCCGCAAATCAGTTGGTATGCGACGGAATGCGCAAGGCTGATCTTGAAAAAGTGCTTAAGAACCTCTACAGGCGTTCGCTTCTGGACTATAGAGAAAGAGGCGTACGGGTATTACATATTTCTTTTGGAACATTAGTTTGGAAGGAAAAAGACACGTCCGAAGAGATCCGTTCTCCTTTAATCCTTGTGCCAATTGAGATAACGCAGGAATCAGTTAAAGCGCCCTTTTTTGTTTCAGTTCCCCCCGTAGAAGAAGAAGCAATTCTAAACCCTGCTTTACAGGTGAAGCTGAAAGCTGTCTTTAAACTCGAACTTCCGCCTTTACCAGAATATTGGGAATACCAAAGTCTGACGCAATACTTTAGCTCTGTTACGAAACTTGCTGCCGAACTTGGCTGGCGAGTAGAACCTACTGTGGTAATTGGGCTTTTCTCATTTCACAAACTAGTCATCTATAACGATCTGGACGCAAATGAAGCGGTAATAAGACGGCACCCTTTAATCCGCGCTGTTGCTGGAATAGAGAAAATACCGTTCATACAAAGTGCTCTGCCTGAAGAAAAAGATGTAGACGTGATACAGCCTCCTGAAAAAACGTTTCACGTTCTAGACGCGGACAGCAGCCAAAGGGTCGCAATTGAATATGCCCTGCGCGGTCAAAGTTTTGTGATCCAAGGGCCGCCGGGCACAGGTAAAAGCCAAACGATAGCCAACATAATCGCCGAGTGTATAGCTCACGGAAAATCTGTTCTATTCGTTAGCGACAAAATGGCGGCTCTTGAAGTAGTTTATAAGCGGCTACGCGAGGTTGGGTTATCTTCTTTTTGTTTGGAACTTCACAGCAGCAAGGCTAACAAGCAGGAAGTTGTTGCTGAGCTTAAGCGTTGCCTTGACGAGCAGTTGGTTCCTCGCAAACTTCCTTTAGAGCACGAATTTAAAAAAATGATTGAATTAAGAGAGAAATTGAACAATTATGTGGTTGCGCTTCATCAAAAAAGAGCGCCTTTAGAGAAAAGCGCTTATGAAATATTAGGCGAACTTTCACGTTTAGAATGCACGCCTTTTATTCCAGTTGAATTGCCCAACATAGAAAGTTTGACTCCTCAAGAGCTAAATGAGTTAGAAGATTTGATGCGACAATTGAAAACTGTATGGCAAGCAGTGGAAGAACCCAGCTTCCCTTGGCGCGGCTACCGCGGAAATAATTACAACGTAGAGGTCCGTTCAGAATTATCAGCCTTTTTGGATAACATACTTTTAGCAATAGACGCGCTTAGAAAAGAGTCAGAAAATTTTGCAGTTCAATTAGGATTAAAAGTTCCCGAGACATTTGATGAAATTAAATGGCTAATTGAGATCAGCAATTTTCTATTGGAAAGCCCTAAGCCTGAAGCAAGCTGGGTGCTTCATCCAGATATTGACAAACTAATCGCTGAAGCAGAAACATACCAGTCTACGATTAAATGGCGCAAAACAACACGTAACCGTTTACTAGAACGCTATAATCCATCTTTATTCAGTTTAGCACTTAACAAGTCTGCAGAACTTGAAGAAGCGCTTTCAGCAATTAACAACCTGCTTCTTCACTCAGAAATAACAGAAAGCACGCTTCTTAAAAAACGACAAAGACTATTGGAGTTTGCCAAACAAACTTCCCTCTCATTAGAGAGATGGCGAGAAAAAGCACAGCAGCTTGCTTTGATGCTTGGTTTGTCGCCTGAAAATCTTACACTTGATCGCGTTAGACAACTAGCCCGTATCGCTCTTCTCTGCTTCTCAGAGGATAAACCCGAAGCACTTTGGCTGGATCAATCTAATTTCCAACGAGTTACAGAAACATTTCCGAAACTAAAAAAGATATGTGAAGAGCACAATACACTGAAACTTAAACTGGAAAAAATTTACACAGACGAAATTTTCAACATCAACCTTGATGGCTTCATAAAACGTTACAGTGAGCAGTACAATAGTTTCCTTAGATGGATCCGCCCAAGTTTCTATCGAGATCAAAAGCAAATAGCCATGTTAACGCGCAATGGGAAAGTTCCGAAGTCTGTTTTGCAGGATCTGCTTGACGCGCGCAGGCTGATAATGCTACGTGCTGAAATTGCCGCTTCAGCAGAGGAACTCCAGCGATTATTCGGTCGTTTTTATCAAGGTTTTAAGACAGATTTGCAGCGAACAGAAAAAGCAATAGAAAACACTTCTGAACTTTACAAATTATTAAAGACAACAAGTATACCTAAAAACCTAGTTTGCCTAGTTTCTTATGGATCAGATCCACCACTTGTAATCAAACAAGTTGGTAATGAATTACTGGATTCATTCGAGAAGTGGGATCAGCTTGTTAAAGAGTTAAGCGACTTGTTACCGATTTCCCGTATGCCCAACTCGAGTTTACCATTATACGAGACGCCTATAACTATGGTTCAAGAATGGGCAAGGATGGTTGAAAAGCAACTTGTTCCTCTATGCGAAATGACCGAAGAAGCTTTGAATGCAAACAAAGCCGAAGCACCACAAACTTACAAACAATTAATAACTGATCTTAAAGATGCTGAAAACGTCCGAAAAAAGGAAGCCGAAATTCTCGGAGAAGCGCCGCGACTTCAAGAGAAATTTGGATCCCGCTTCATAGGCTTCGAGACATGCTGGGAAGAAATTCTCTCAGTTCTTCACTGGACAAAAAAGGTTCAAGCAGCGTTCGGATTCTCTCTGATCCCTGTGCTCTTTGTGGACGCAATCGCCCGCGGCGCTGAATACGCTCCATCAAACAGCAATTTGATCAAACAATATGATGACGCATTGAAGGCTCTTTCAGTTCTCGAGTCTCGTTTCGAAACTCCCCCCACATATCAAGGCCAACGTTTGCAGGAAATGAGCCTTGAGGCAATTCAGAGCAAGATGCGCTGTCTCAGAGAAAGAGTTGATGATCTACAAGTTTGGGTTGATTTCAAAGAAACCCAGAGGCTTTTTGCGCTGAAGGGGTTATCCGCATTTTTCGACCGACTAGTAAAGGCTGTTCCTCCTGCTTCTCAGCTTCTCGACATCTTTCGGAAAGCGGTATACCATGAATGGCTTAACCACTTATATGCCCAAGAGCCGCAGCTGGGCAAATTTAGACGGGAAAACCATGAGCAACTGATTGAGGAATTTCAAAAGCTTGATCAAGAGTTAATCCGCCTGTCTCCTAATCGAGTTATAGCGGCGGCAAACAGTAGAAAACCGCAAGACATACTGGTCCAAGCAGAAGATTCAGAGGTGACGACATTACTGAAAGAGGCTGTGAAGAAGAAGCGGTTGATGCCCATCCGCGATCTTTTACAGAAAATTCCTAACCTCCTGATGCGGCTTAAGCCCTGCTTGCTTATGAGCCCAATTTCTGTAAGCCAGTTCCTTCCAGCTGAACTAATGAAGTTTGATGTCGTTGTTTTCGATGAGGCTTCTCAAATTGTCCCTGAAGATGCCATTGGCGCTATTTATCGTGGGAAAACAATTGTTGTAGTAGGCGATAACAAGCAGCTTCCGCCTACTTCCTTCTTCCTAAAATCTCTGATTGAAGAAATCGACTGGGACGCGATTAGGGATGAAGATGTTGAGGTTTTTGACAGCATCTTGGACGAGTGTATCGGAGTTGGCTTGCCCGTAAAGACACTCCGCTGGCATTATCGCAGCAAACATGAAGAACTAATCGCGTTTTCTAACCATCACTTCTACAACGGCACGCTCATAACTTTCCCTTCAGCAATAGCAAAGCATGAAGCCTTGGGCTTGAAACTGGTTTATGTTCCCGACGGCGTCTATGATCGCGGAGGGCGCCGCGACAACCTTAGAGAAGCCGAGCTCGTTGCAAACCTAGTTTTTGAACATTTCCAAAAATATCCCAACAAAACACTTGGAGTTATAACCTTCAGTATAGCACAGATGTCTGCTGTTGAAGACGCCATTGAACAGCGCAGACGGCAACAACCTGAATTCGAGCATTTCTTCAAGGAAGATCGGCTAGAAGGGTTTTTCGTCAAGAATTTGGAGAACGCTCAAGGCGATGAACGTGACGTTATAATAATAAGCCTCGGCTATGGTTATGACCCGCAAGGCCAGATTACAATGAATTTTGGGCCCATAAATAAGGCTGGCGGAGAACGACGGTTGAATGTTGCAATTACACGTGCCCGAGAGCGCGCAATTCTTGTGACTTCCATTAAATCCTCTGACATCGACATAAAATCAACCAAAGCAGAAGGCACCTTGCTACTACAAAAGTATCTTGAATACGCCGAGAAGGGTCCAGAAGTTTTGAATATACCCCGACAGAAGGCGGGCGAATTTGAATCGCCTATAGAAGAGGATGTGGCACAAGTAGTCAAAAGCCTCGGCTACACTGTTGTTCCAAAAGTTGGCTATAGCCGCTGCCCAATCGATATAGGCGTAATTGACCCTGATTCTGGCAATTACCTTTTAGGAATAGAATTCGACGGTCCAACATACGCCTCTTCCAATAGCGCAAGAGACCGAGACCGCCTTAGAGAACAAGTGCTTAACCAATTGTCCTGGAGAATCCATCGCATATGGTCTCCGGCATGGGTGGCGAGGCGAGAATCAGAAATCAGGCGCTTAGCCGCTGCATTGGAAGAAGCTCGCAAGTCTCAGAAGTCAACTGAGGTTTTAGCTCGTCAGATAAAAGAGCAAGTGGATAGCTCGCAGTTGGCTGCTGATATTCAAATGGTCCAATTTTCAGGTTTAGATAAGATTGGCGTCCCTTACAAGGTGCATGACATAAGCGCAGTATTAAGTGCCGCAGAGCCTTCTCAACACGGCCCGAAGGCTCCAGCTGGCGATTTCTATTCTGAAGAGCATCGCCGGCTCCAGAGTCGCCTTTTAGAAGAGCTCGTAAGCAAGGAGGGGCCGATTCACTTTGACCTTGCTGTTAGAAGGTTAGCCTCTGCATGGGGATTAAAACGCTGTGGGCCAAACGTGGTTCAGGCTGTGAGAGAGGCGCTTAATCTCTTGCTTTTAGATGGCAAGGTTGCCGTTAAAGGGCATTTCCTTTGGTCGCCTAACATGCAGGATGTTCCTGTACGTGTGCCTGTTGCTGATGTTCCATTAACACATAGAGCGCTTGAACATATCCCGCCAGAAGAAATCGAAAAAGCCATGCTGCTGATTGTCCGATACGCTTTAAGTATAAGTGTTGATTCCCTGATTGTTGAGACAGCAAAAGTTTTTGGCTTCACTCATATAAAAGAAAAAAGCCGAACACGACTCTATGAAGTATACAGGAGACTTTTATTAGAAAAGAAACTTGTCTGCACCGATAATATTGTTACACTGCCCGCTGAATGAGCCCTGTTTAAAATCGCCAATGTTGATAAAAATTGTTTCTGAAGGCTTTTCAAGCCTACGCTGAAATTCTTACCGATTTGTAGTTTGCCGCCGTCAATTTTGCTGCGTGAGCCTATAGCAGTTTAAATATTTTATTTGTAGGTAATTTACCTAACTTGGAGGAATCCACGGTGACTGTTCATTTCATTCCATGGAACACTTCGATTGATGTGCTACGCGAGGTTAACCGCCTCTATGATGAAGCTGGCACTTTTGACTGCATAGAAAAGGGCGACCTTGTAGCCATTAAACTACACGTAGGCGAGCTGGGGAACCCGTATTATGTGCAGCCCTTCTTCATCCATGACATAGTCAGAAGAGTCAAAGAGGAAGGAGGCAAACCGTTCCTCACAGACTCCACAACCTATTATCGCGCGCAGCGGAATAACGCCTATGACCACATGATTACTGCTTTGATGAATGGTTTCGGCATGGCGCCTTTTATTGTAGCAGACGGCCTTAGAGGCGAGAACGCTCGGCTCGTTAAAACTAAGGGCATATTGAAAGAAATCGAGGTGGCAGGCGTTATAGCTGAAGCTGACGCCATGATTGTGGTTTCGCATACTAAGGGTCATGAACTCAGCGGGTTCGGCGGCGCCATAAAAAACTTGGGCATGGGCTGCACTTCTCAAGCGGGAAAACTACGGCAACATAGGACTGTGGGCTTAGAGATAGACGAGTCAAAATGCATAGGTTGCGGCAAATGCAAGCAAGTGTGCGAAATGCACCTGCCTGAAATAATCGGAGGAAAAGCCAAAAATACATCACCGCTGTGCATGCGGTGCCCCATATGCTCCGAGGCCTGCCCAACCGGCGCAATAAAGCTTACGAACAAGAATAATCTCTGCAGAGCTTTGGCATCCGCGGCTTATGGTGTGCTCTCCACTTTTAGTAAGGGCAAGGTTTCCTATGTGAGTTTTGCCAAGAACATCACGCAGTACTGTGACTGCTTGTCAAATCCAGGCAAAATAGTAATGGAAGACGTGGGCGTCTTTGCCTCCAACTCGCCTGTTTCAATTGATGCTGCTTTCCTCGAGATGGTTGACTACAAAACCTTCAACGATGCTTACAATGTAGATTGTATGATACAGGCTACGGAAGCAAAAAACATCGGCATCGAAGGCGAATTAAAACCCCAAATAAATAGAATAACCCCGTAAGCTCTGTTCCCAAGAGAACTTTCCCCATCTATTTTTGTTTTGCTTACTATAAAACGAAGCCGCGGGCTAAAGCATATTAGCCCGTAAAGGTGTAATGGAAGCCTTCTCCTTTCCCACGCCTTCCGGTTGAAATAGCATTATTACGAAATCTTATAAAACATTTATGTCTGCAGTGGCATATTTCACTTTACACAATATTTTCGATGCCAAAGGTATTCCAGCTTTGAAACTTTGCTTTTTAACGGGGCCTTGCCTCCTAAAACTAAGGGAAGGCTAATGTTCGAGAATGCCTTTAGCAACGCAGTTTCAATGTTACTGATAGTGTTAGGCGTCTCTGTAGCTTTCATAATCATCTCAGGCTTTTTGTGGAGTCGCGAACGAAAAAGAATACTGTTAGAATAGCAACTTCGTGTGCGTTTCCAATTAGCTACTATTTTTGCAGCATACACGCCATCTTTCAGTTAGAAACATTTTGTCACCCAATTAGTGGAAATCTTTTTCTTAAACCAAAACGCATAATCAACACTAAGGGAGATGCAGGCGTTATGAGCAAAAAAGAAGATAAACATCATATTGAAGAGTTGAAGGAGATGATTCAGGAAAAGAAACCTGATGAACCAGTGGAGAAGGTGCTTGTTAAATTCTGTGAACGGCATGGCGTATCGATGGGCACATGCCGAGTGTACTATAAGCGTTTGGTTAAAGAAGGTCATGTCAAAGAAGAGTAGCCTTTATTCAGCGATTCTCGTTCTTCTTCCAATTTTTACAAACGTGTTTGATTCTGTTGATAAGGCGATAAAAGACATGTTTTTTAACCTGTGGTGTTCTATTGTAATTGGACTTTAAAATGACTAATATGGGTTAAATAAATGGTGACGATTAAATTTTTTGGTATTATCCTCATCAGCCTCATCTCTTTATCGGCCATATTGCTCTTCTTAGCTTCCAGCTTTTCTGATGACCCTGCGTTGAACGTTTTCGTGGGTGTTGATGTTGCCTATGATAATGTCGAGGAGATTAAACGGCTTGTTGACGAAATGAGCCCTTACATCAACACCATTATAATCGGAAGCACAGGCATAACCCATAATTTTACTAAGCTTAACGATGTTTGTCAGTACCTCTACAATAAAAGCATGTATTTCATGATTTACGCACATCCAGTAAACGACCCAGAGGAACTTGCTGTTCAGCGACAGTGGGTTCTTGACGCCAAGCCTAGATGGGGAGAATATTTCTTGGGTTTATATGCTTATGATGAACCTGCAGGTCGTCAATTAGACAACGCCACGCTAAAGGCCGTGCATGATGATCATTGGTTTGCCGATAATTGGACAGATGCTGCAAACAAGTACATTACACGCATGAACCTAATTATAAATGTCTCAATTCAGGAGCAAATGGGCGGGCTATATTTGCCTCTGTTTACTTCTGACTACGCACTCTATTGGTTTGACTACAAGGTGGGATATGACGTGGTTTTCGCCGAGTTCGGCTGGAACTACAGCAGAACCTTGAATGTAGCGCTGTGCAGAGGCGCAGCCAACGTTCAAAACAAAGACTGGGGCGTCATGATCACTTGGACGTATACTGCTCCACCCTACCTTGAATCTGGCGAAGAGCTTTACAACGATCTAGTTTTGGCTTACGAAAGCGGTGCCAAATACATCTTGGTCTTCGACACTAACGAGAATTACACGCATAGCGTTCTTCAACCAGAACATTTAGACGCGCTAAAACGGTTCTGGCAATACGCAAAAAATAACCCGCGATCCCTCAGCGCCAACCGCGGTAGAATCGCGTATGTTCTTCCCAAAGACTATGGATATGGCTTTCGGGGACCAGCAGACAAGATTTGGGGTTTATGGGAAGCCGACGATTTTGCAATCAAATTAAGCACCGAAGTCAGCATGCTAATTGATAAGTACCAGAATAGGCTGGACATCATATATGATGATGGGCTTAACGGCACATACGGCTATAGCAAAATAATTTTTTGGAACGGTACAGTCTGGGCTACCTAAGTCTGTAGCAGCTTTTGTATAAATCACTGCTACCGACGAACGGTTTAAGTTAACATACGTTGATTTTACTTTCTGAGGCGTAATAGCATTGAAGGAACTTGTATTCGTAGGTATAGGCTTACATGATGAAAGGGGAATAAGCCTCCAAGGTTTGGAGGAAATAAAAACTGCCAACAATGTTTTCATTGAACTCTACACAAATTTTCTTCCTCACTTTTCAATTAACCACCTTGAAGAAATGGTTAACAAGCAAATTCGTGTCATTTCACGGCGTAACCTAGAAGATGAGAATGGTGCTCTAATTTTGAACGCGGCTGAAACAGGCAAAACTGTGTTTCTAGTTCCAGGTGACCCCTTCATAGCTACAACTCATATTGCCCTGCGCATTGAAGCGGAAAAGCGCGGCATTAAGACTCGCATAGTTCATGGTGCCTCTGTGATCTCGGCTGTGATCGGCTTATCCGGGTTGCATAACTATAAGTTCGGGAAAACCGTTACTATTCCCTTTCCTGAAAACTTTTCAGAAACACCTTACACCGTTATCGCCCAAAACAAGTCGCGAGGATTGCACACGCTATGCTTGTTGGATCTAAACGTTGACGAGAAACGCTTTTTAAGCATAAATGAAGCCTTAAACTTGCTTCTAGACATAGAGCAAAAAAGAAGAGAGGGTATAGTCACGCCAACAACAATTGTTGTGGGTGTGGCAAGAGCTGGAAGTAGCTACCCAATTCTCAAGGCTGACTACATCAAAACGCTTTTAACATACGATTTTGGGGGCCCTCCGCAAAGCTTAATTTTCCCAGGGGAACTGCATTTTATGGAAGCCGAGGCGCTAGTGACGCTTGCAGATGCGCCTAAAACTTTACGAGGGATCGCCTGATGAGTTTGGAAGAGCTAACCTCAAAATACATTGCTTCCACAGAAAAAGTTCTAAAAGAGCTACAGCTGACAGGGGATTCAGTAAGTGTAACTGAGGAAGGCATAAACAATGTTTTGGGTTACGTCAGAGCTTATTTGGAAGACGCCAAGTATTATAAAGCTCAGAAAAAACTTGAAATAAGCCTAACATCAATTGCGTATTGCGAAGGATTATTAGATGCGTTAAGGCTTATGGGGTTTGTGGACTTCGAATGGCCGACAAACAAGGGAGGAAAAAGATAGTTCTAGCCTCAGGCGTATTTGACCTGTTACATTTGGGGCATGTCCGGTTTCTGGAGGAAGCCAAGAAGGCTGGTGGCAACGACGCCGAACTCATAGTCATCATCGCAAGGGATAGCACTGTTGAAAAAAGCAAGGGCAGAAAACCCGTTATGCCTGAAAGCCAGCGGCGTGCCTTGGTGGAATCCTTAAAAGTGGTTGATGAAGCAGTGCTTGGCTTTGAAGAATTTGACATAGCTGACGTCATCAAGCGAATCAAGCCAGACGTGATTGCTTTAGGTTATGATCAGTCGGATATGGAAAGGCTCGTGAAAGATTACGTAAACAAAAATAATTTAAACATAAAAGTGGTTAGAATCGGCAAATTTGAAGCAGACGCCTTGAATAGTTCGTCGAAGATAAGGCAGCGTATCATTGAAAACTTTGTAAGATGAGGTGCCCATGGGCAACAGTCAGATGTTTAAGCCTACGTACATTCTTATTGCGTTAAACGTAGCTTTTTATGTTTACACAGCAGTTGTTGGTGGAAATTTTCTAAATACAAGCGGCCGAATGATTTTGGAGTATGGTCAAATAAACGTTTTAGTCCTTTATGAAGCGCAGTACTACCGTCTTCTCACTTCAATGTTTATTCATGCGAATATAGCGCATCTTGCAGGTAACATGCTCTTTCTTTTAATTTTCGGCTTAAGAAGCGAAGAACTGTTCTCGTTAACAGAGTACCTGCTTATCTACTTCTTAGGCGGCTTAACCGGGAACGGGCTATCGCTTCTGCTTTTGCCGCTTGATGTCCCCTCGGTTGGAGCTTCAGGCGCCATCTTCGCCATGTTCGGAGCAGCCATTATTTACGCCAGACGCAGTTTCAGCCAATCTATAATCGGCGCGTTGATATACGCGTTTTTCCTGCTGTTTTTAAGCTCAGGCCCTGGCGTGAATAACTATGCGCATTTAGGGGGGCTGCTTACAGGCTTACTGATAGGCTATTTATTAGCCGCGAAACGTAAACCTGAAACCCAATATACCATAACCTATTCTTATTCACCTGCTTATTAGGGAAGAGTGAAAACATCTACCTTCACTTTGTGGCCGTCCTTAAGGTTAAGTTGCTTTCTAAGGTAGACAGGAGCGATTACTTCTAAAACTGACTTATCATAATGGCTACGCAGGGCAAAAACCAGCGCGCCCTTGATCTTGTTATCTATTTTTGCAGGATAGCATTTAACTAAACCAAAAGTTCTGTCCTCATTCTTGAAGCCTTGAATCTCGATGGCTGGGTAAGCTTCAAGTTCCGCGCGTGCCTTCTGGTCATATTCGGTTGTAAGCTTAAGGTTTAACGTGCCCGGGTAGGGGTCAAATCCAAGCTTCTCAATAAATTGCTTCCTATAAGGCTCCTTTAAAATATAATAGGCGCCTTCGCCTAGACCCGTGAAGACCGTTCCCTCAAGGGTAATAGAGGGCGGATACGCGGCTTCAAGCAGAAATCGCAAGTTAACATGTAGCTTCTGAAGCTCTCCGATACCTGCATCAGTAATTTTTACTAGGCTACCTTCTGGAGTTACTGTTCTCTGTATCCATCCTTTACGCTCAAGCTCTATCAAGTGGCGAGATGCCGTCTGTTGGGAAATCCCAAGCTTCTCAGCCAAATATTCTGTTGACGTTTTTGCGGTTCGCTTGTGAGCACCCATCTCTGCCAGTTTAATAAGCGTATAAATATTCTGCCATTCCTGTTTGTTGGACAATTGAACTAGTTCCCCAGTGTTAGTTATGATATTAGTAAATCAATATTTAAGCGGATAGAAATGAATTACCCTTTAAGCCTTAGCTTTTTACCGGGGAAGTTGACTGAAGCAAAAATGGGTCTTCCCGCATAAAAAATATAAATTGCCATTTGTCACTAGAATTTTGTGAAGGGAACTATGGGTCTGTGGAAACTTCGACTTTCTATGGTAGGCACGTTAGCCATAATTTTCGGCCTGTCCACATTAGTATTCGCAGTAATCATGAGCTTAGTTGGCGTGTTCGACTTACTAACGCTGGGTATTCTCGTCGTATCTTTTAATATTGTTCAATGGCTAATATCCCCCTATCTTATAGGCGCCATATACCGTATACGGGAAATTCCAGAAAATGAAAACCCGCAACTACATCGGATAGTTGAAGCTCTCAGTCAGAAAAGCAAAATCTCCAAGCCGAAACTTATGCTAGCACAGATTCCAATCCCAAACGCATTCGCATATGGCTCTCCACTCACAGGCAACCATGTTGCAGTAACCGAAGGGCTTTTACAATCATTGAACGCGTCGGAAGTTGAGGCCGTTATAGGA
This sequence comes from Candidatus Bathyarchaeales archaeon, assembly GCA_049718365.1. Lineage (GTDB taxonomy): Archaea > Thermoproteota > Bathyarchaeia > Bathyarchaeales > Bathycorpusculaceae > JAOAIV01. The sequence continues at coordinate 8,257 of JBNARN010000013.1, read as the reverse complement.
CATGAACTTGGGCATCTGAAGCATAAAGACGTGCAGGTTATGATGGCTGTTTCTTTCTTGCCAGCGCTTTTCTACTACATTGGCTATTCCCTTATGCTTTCCAGCATGTACCGTGGGCGCAGAGAAGAAGGCAGCAGCGCCTTATTTGGCATAGCCTTTGTCGCTTTTTCGTGGATACTGAACTTGTTAATTCTCTACTTAAGTAGGCTTCGCGAATACTACGCGGATAGGCATAGCGTCTCCATTGTAGATAATGGAGCGCAGAAACTCTCTACAGGGCTGGCCAAGATAGTTCATACAACACGCAGAGTTGGTCGCGGTCAAAAAGAAAAGCCGAACAATAGCGCTTTTAAGGCGTTGTTCATTGCGGATCCTGACCGGGCGAATGTAGATGCCGTGGAGCTATCTGCCATGGAGATGCAAGGTGACCAGCAACTAGTTCAGCAAATTCTTTCGAAGAAACTAACCTTCGCAGATAAGGTGATTGAAGCATTCTCAACTCACCCGAACATAATTAAACGCCTGCGGGCATTGCAACAACTTAGTTAGGTTTCTTCTTATTGATCCAAAACTAATTTAAACCTATACTGTTTGTTTTACCTGGCATGACTTGTAGGAGCAAGTAGGTTTGGATACAAATTCAATTATTTCCCAGGCTCGGCGTGAAGGCAGAAAAGTTCTATTGGAAAATGAAGCCAAAGCTATCTGCATGGAATACGCTATTCCAGTTACCATGTTTAAACTCGCAGAAAGCGAGGAGGAAGCAGTTGAATTTGCAGCGCAAATCGGGTTTCCAGTGGTATTGAAGATTGTTTCTCCTGACATTATTCACAAGTCTGATGCCGGCGGCGTTATGGTTAACCTAAAAACAGCCGCTGATGTTCAAAAGGCTTACAGGAAAATTTTAGAGAACGCTAAAAAATACAATTCAACGGCGAAAATTGTCGGCGTCTTGGTTCAAGAAATGGCGCCCCCATCCACCGAGGTTATAGTGGGCGCAGTTAAGGATTCCCAGTTTGGGCAGACTTTGATGTTTGGGCTAGGCGGAATTTTCGTTGAGCTCCTGAAAGATGTAACTTTTAAGGTTGCACCTATAACTCGCGAAGACGCTCAAGAAATGGTGGCAAAGGTTAAGGCATATCCGTTGCTGAAAGGCTATAGAAATACGCCGCCAGCAGACATAGACGCCATAGTCAATATTCTGTTAAGCACATCCAAACTTGTTATGGATTATCCTGAAATCAAAGAATTAGACTTGAATCCTATAATGATTTACGACAAGGGCGCGAAAACAGTGGATGCACGGATAATTCTGGAATAGCTCACTTATTTTTCTATAAGCGCCTTTAGCAATCTAATCGCAGACCATGCAGCAAGCGCGCTTGTTTTTGGATTATCTGGATGCGGCTCATTTGCAAACTTCAGGAACATCTCGCCAAACCGCCATTTTACCCTAATTTCATGTGTATTCCGATGCACATTGGGGTCGGAAACCACTTGAACCTTTACTTTAGCAGGTTTAACAGTCAACGCCAGAGTAGCAGCAACGTTCATTTCTCGGGGATAAAGCCGCGCCGCCTCTTCGGCGCTGCCTTCATAAACAATTTGCGGCTCCTTATTATTTAGCTTAAAGGCTTTGGGATTTTTACGTGAAGTCAAAATTACCTCGTCTACTCCTGCTAGCGAAGCACTGGAAAGCGCGTCTAAGCCGCCTATGGCGCCAGAAGGCACATGGATCCTGTTGCTCTCTGAGCTTAAATCCAAAAGAGCTCCGGTGCTCATAACGATCAAATCAACATCTGCCGCGACTATGCGTTCTACGTATTCCCGGGCAGCTTGCTGTGACGCTGCTTCCACGATAACTTTAGGTTTAAGTTCAAGCATCTTATCAAGACTTGAAACAATTGTCGTAGGAAAGCGAAGTGCACTTTTTAGCTTCTCCGCTCTCTCTGTATCTTGGTCATAAATAATTAGGCCATCGCAAGTAACTAAGCCTTGTTCGCATGCTTCAGCGATTAGGGTGCCGATGGCGCCGCAACCTATTAGCCCAACTTTTCTGGCGTCTCGAGTTTTTTCCAAGGTATTCACCAGTTTAATATTCGGTTATAAAATGAATCTCTGGATATTGCTCAACTTCTCTGTCGCCGCCCTTCTCTGCAATAATCTGCAGATCCGAGATTTTGCAAGTTCCTTTTATGTCTCCTTCTCCTTCTTTGATTGTTTCTGCGGTTGCTTTGTCTCCCGCGTAAATCATCAGCTTTTTAATTTGCGTGTTTAGTGGCATGCGTTTTTCAGCTTTTTCTCTGCGAACAGCAGTTATAACCGCTATAATTAAGTCTCCGTGCTTTTCCGCTGTCTCGTCAATTAGTGTCTGCTTAAACTCAGGCCACGGTGATGCTTGCAGGCTCTTGTAGCCTTTGTGCTCGGCGTACATGGCTTGATAGATTTCTTCTGTTAAATGCGGTGTTACCGGCGAAATAAGCTGCAGAATACGATGCAACACCTCATAAAGAGTGAACTGCGCAGCTTTCCTTTTGGCCTCGCCGTGTATTTCCGACTTGTAAAGTCTGTCTTTAACTGCTTCCACGTAACAGTCGCAGAAGACATGCCACGTGAAATTACGAATTTCTTCCAATGCAATGTTAAACTGGCATTTCTCAAACGCCTCGGTTACCTTTTGCGTGAGTTTTTCAGCTTTGCTTAGAACCCACCTATCCAGCAGCTCCAGCTTCACATCTTCCATTTCTAAGGGTTTGTAATCTGCCAATAGCCGATTAGCAAAACATGCTACATTCCAGAGTTTAACAAGAAAACGTCTACCATATTCCACATCAGGCCAGCGGAAGGGTATATCTGACCCGGTGGCGCCGCCTCCAGCTGCCCACTGCCGAGTCGCGTCTGCACCATACTTGTCTAAAACTTCAGGCGCCGCAACATAGTTCTTAAGTGACTTGCTCATTTTTCTGCCGTCTGAACCCAGCACCATGCCGTTAATGAGGCAACTCTTGTAAGGTGTTTCACCGAATAGTGCCAAGTGCCTAACCATGAGGTAATATGCCCATGTTCTTATGATATCTATGCCCGACGGATGCACATCTGCTGGGAAAAATCGCCGCCAGTCCTTGCGGTCTGGCCAGCCAGCGTGCACAGCGCATGTTATTGAGCTGTCCATCCAAGTGTCAAATACGTCGCTTTCTGGGGTGAACTCGTGGCTACCGCATTTCGGGCACTTGTCGATTCGTGGATTTTCCAGCTTTGGATCTATAGGAACCCAGGTTTCATCCGCCAGTATTAGCTCGCCGCAGCCTTTGCAGTGCCACACGGGTATTGGCGTTGCAAATACACGTTGTCTGCTGATGACCCAGTCCCAGTCAAGCGACTTCGCCCAGTCAATCAAACGTGTCTTCATGTAATCTGGATACCACACCACTTCGTTAGCGGTTTTTTCCACTGCGTCGGTTAATATGCGTGTTTTCATAAACCACTGCTTATGCTCAAGAATTTCCACATGTGTCTTGCAGCGGTCGCAAACGCCAACTTCCTGTTCGATTTGTTCTGTTTTCTCCAGCAATCCCGCCGCAGTGAGGTCTTCAACTATGGCTTTTCTGGCTTGATTTATAGTTAAGCCCGCGTATTTACCGCCATTTTCGTTTATCCTTCCGTTCTCGGTTAAAAGCTTGATAACGGGCAGTTTGTGCTTGATAACTGTTTTTACGTCGTCTTTGTCTCCGTAAGTGCAAATCATTACAACGCCCGTGCCGAAAGAGGGGTCAACTGCTTCGTCTGCGATAACTCGCACAGTGCGATTGACTATTGGGACCACGATGTTTTTGCCGATGTACTTGCTGAAGCGTGCGTCTTCAGGGTTAACTTCCACCGCTACACACGCGGGAATAAACTCTGGGCGAGTTGTGGCAATAAGCAAGTATTCGTTGCTGCCTTCTAGCGGGAAGCGAATGTAATGGAGTGTCCCATGGCGCTTTTCATAATCCACTTCAGCATCTGCTATTGCTGTTTCGCAGCGCGGGCACCAATTTACCGGATGAGTTCCCTGGTAAATGTAGCCCTTTTTGTATAGCAGTATAAAGCTGAGTTGCGTGCGGCGCCAGTAGTCTGGATCCATGGTGCGGTACTCAGTAGTCCAGTCCACGCTGCAACCAAGCTTTAAGATGCCTTCTTTCATCATGGCAATGTATTTCTCTACAAGCTGCTCGCACCACTTGCGGAACTGATCCGGCGGCACATCCCGTTTCCGAATATTATGCGCTTTCTCAACTTGCACTTCTATGCTTAATCCGTGGCAGTCCCAGCCTTGCGGGAAAAGCACGTTGTAGCCGCGCATACGCTTGTATCTGGCTACCATGTCAAAATACGTCCAATTCAAGACGTTGCCCATATGGAACTCGCCGGAGGGATAAGGCGGCGGAGTATCAATACTAAACACTGGCCGCTTGGTGTCATTCCAGTCGAAACGATGAATACCCATTTCTTCCCATTTCTGTTGCCACTTACGCTCGATTTCGGCAAATTTGTATTCTTTAGGCAGAGGCTGCATCTCACGCTTTTCTCCGTTACAGTATAGACTTTAGGAAAATTAAAATACAACTAAATAACATTATCTCCCAGCAAGGTTTAGGGGAGCTGGGCGGTGACCCGGCTGAGAGGACGGCTGAATCGCTGTCGACCCTTTGAACCTGACCCAGATAATACTGGCGGAGGGAAAACATGGATCAGAAAAGAAGCGAAACTAATTCTCTAAATAGGCATACAGTTGCATCTAAGGTGTTGGCTGAAATTGCCATATTTGTAGCGCTGGCAACTGCATTAAGCTTTGTGATAGTTTACACTTTGCCGCAGGGCGGCTCAATAACTGCCGGGTCGATGGTTCCGATTATTTGGCTTGCACTTAGAAGAGGACCAAAAATAGGCTTGTTTGCAGGCGCAGTCTATGGCCTAATACAATTCGCCATCCAACCCTACTTCCTCAATCCACTGCAAATGCTACTTGACTACCCGCTGGCTTTCGGCGTCTTAGGCGTCGCTGGCTGGACGAAGAAGCAGCCTGTTCTTGGCGCTTCAGCAGGCATCATAGGACGTTTCATAATGCACTTCGCGGCTGGAGTAGTCTACTGGGCGCCTTTGTATGCGCCAGCGCTAAATCCCTACTTGTATTCTGCTGTGTATAATGGAAGCTACCTTGTTCCAGAACTTGTCGTCAGCGGCATTATCGTCTATCTCTTGCAGAAGAGCAAGGTTCTTAATATTTACCTTTAATGTGAGGAAAGAGAGAATGAAACTTAAAACTGGAATAAAAGGGCTTGACGAACTGATTGGCGGCGGCATCGAAGCAGGCTCTCGCAATATTCTCTATGGTCCACCTGGCACTGGAAAGACCGTGTTTGCCATGCAGTTTCTTTGGCAGGGCTTGCAGCAAGGCGAGACTGTGGCTTATGACGTAATGGACAAGCCTTTTCCGCGTTTGATAGCCTATTTTAAATCCTTCGGCTGGGATATTGAGCCATACATTGAGAAGGGCAAGTTCATCGCCATTCAAGCCTTCCCACATTTTGGCCTTTTCCCGAAGGATCCGAGGGTAACATACTTTAGCCTTGACGATTTTGAGGAGATGAAGCGCATCGACAAGTTCTTAATCTCTGCTAATCATGTGACACGATTTGCAGCCGGAGACTTCAGCGAACACCTTTTCGCTCTTTACGAGTTGAAATATGCGGAACTTCTTGAAGACTGGACAATAAACTGGTCACATTACGATGACATCGTTAACATTGACGTAATGACCGCAGCGACCCAAAAAGATGTGGCAACACAGCGCGCTACAGACTTGGACTTGAATAAGGCACATAACATTTTCTTTTTCCGCTTTAACGAAGAAACGCGTCAACGTGAAATGCGCATCGTGAAAATGGAAGGCTGCGAGCACCCGCTAGGCTGGATTCCCTTCAAAATAACACATAGAGGCATAGAGCTGTTAGACCAGACTAAAGGTAAATGATATTTTATGGGCAAGTTATCTTCAGAAGAACTTCAAAAACTCTTGAGCTGCATAAAACGCGACCCAAGAATAATTGTGCCGCCTTCTCCAGGCTTCGATTCTGGCGTGCACCTAATAGGCGATAAGTACGTGGTTGTTTCCACCGACCCATGTATCGGGGTTCCAGAGGACTGGTTCGGCTGGTTGCTAATCAACTATGCGGCTTCAGATGTAGCGCTTTTCGGAGCAAAACCTGAATTCTGCACAATAAACCTTCTTGGGCCAGCATCAATTGAGCCGCAGATGTTTAAAGTTGCGCTAGAGCAAGCTTGCAGCGCAGCTGACGAGTTAGGAATGGCCATCGTGACTGGGCATACTGGCATGTATGCAGGGCTGTCACAATTGATCGGCGTCTGCACAGCTTATGGCATCGTGGAAAAAGAAAACCTCATTACACCATCAAACGCTAAAGCAGAAGACCTCATTTTATGCACGAAGCCAGTTGGTTTAGAAATTCTCGTCAACTTTTCGCTTATGCATAAGGCTTTGGCGCAGAAACTGTTTGGTGCTATACAAGCTGAAAAGCTCGCTGGGCTTGTGCGTATGCAGAGTTGCGTGAAGGAAGCATTGTGGCTTGCCAAAATTGACGGCGTGCACGCTATGCACGATGCTACGGAAGGCGGCTTAGTGGCTGCACTTAATGAAATGGCATCGGCTTCAGACTTGGGCTTCCATGTGTCATTTGAAAAAATCCCAGTAAGCCCTGAGGCGAGAAAATTGCAGGAGCGCTTTAGTCTGTCAGATGAACAGGTTTTGTCGATGTCTTCGACTGGCATGATACTAGCGGCTGTGGATGCTCAAGCCAAAGAGCATGTGGAAAACGTTTTACGTGAAAACGGCGTGGCCCCTAGTTTTTTAGGTGTTTTCACTAAAAGCAAAAACCGCGTTCTCCTAAGAAATGGAGAAGCAATGCCTTTCCCACAGGTTGCAGATGACCCTTACGAGAGAATTCTATCGGCGAAAGTGTAGATGTTCATTCGTTTTCCACGTACAAAACCGACTAGCGTTAAGCCTGCGGCTTCAGCCATGTCGACGCCAGAGTCTAATGCTGCGCCCAAGGAAGCCACAATGGGCAGACCAACCTTCGCGGCTTTGAAAACAATGTCGCCTGATAATCTTCCAGTTGATGTCAGAAAGCATTCGCTGAAGCGCGTTTGCTTGAGCGCTGCCATGCCTATCACTTTATCAACCGCGTTGTGTCTGCCGACGTCTTCCGCCATAGCTACAAGAGCGCCATCGGCAGTGTATATGGCTGCTGCGTGTACACCTCCGGTTTGTCTAAAAACTTCTGCTTTAAAGTTTAGCTGGTTAACCGCATTGAAGAGGACCTCTGCTTTAACCGTCAAGCGTGAAGTCACTTTTGCTGGCTTTCGCTGATACTGGTAAATTGATTGCCCGCTGCATGCGGAGGTAACTACGCGCTGGTGAAGTCTTGAGAGGCTTAAGCGTTCCTCAAGGTTTATTGCGGGCTGAAGTTTCACGTGGCATGTGCCCTCTTTTTCGTTTATGGTTATCTCCATGATTTCTTCGGTTGATTTTAGAATGCCCTCTGCGAGTAAGTGGCCAACTGCCATCTCCTTGAGGTGTGAGGGTGAGCATAGGATTGTCGCCCAATATGTTGTGTTCACGAATATGTGCAGTGGTTTTTCTTCTGCCACGTAGTCCCCCATTTTTTTCGAGGTTTTTGTGGCCAACTCATATTTTGTTATTTCCACTTTACGCATCATCGCCCAACTCATTTACCGTTTTAATTCAGATAAAACGTAATTGACGATTTCATCGGCTATGTTAACTTTCGTAACCATTTGTAGCCCCTTCCATCCTGGCTGACTGTTCACGTCGCAGATTTTGGGGCCATCTGGGCCTTCGAGAATGTCGATGCCTGAGATTTTGCAGCCTATCGCGTTGGCAGCTTTGACGGCTAACTCTTCAAGCTCGGGGTCAAGCGTTATGGGCGCTGGTCTGGCGCCTTGGCTGTAATTTGTTTTCCAGCTTTCTGCTACGCGGCGCATGGCGGCTACCACGCGTCCGCCGATAATGAAAGCGCGGATGTCCGAGGTCCCATGAGGCACGAATTCTTGTATGTAGATTACGCCGTGATGGAAGGTTATGGCCTTGAAAACCGTGTTTGCAACTTCTGCGTCTACAACGCGTGTTGCGCCTATGCCTCTTGAGCCGAAAAGCGGCTTGACCACGACGTCGCCG
>JBNARN010000012.1:0-25956 GCA_049718365.1 Candidatus Bathyarchaeales archaeon | reverse complement strand
GGGTCGTGGGTTCAAATCCCACCCCGCCCGCCAGTCTAACGGGTGCAAATCACAGCATCTGGTTTTAATATCCAGCGCCCTTAGCCATACGGGTAGAAGCGTGAGCAGCGAGATATATGACTACCAAAAGCGGATAGAACGCTACAAGCGGCAAATCGCCAAGCTAAGGAACGGCGAACTCGCACTAAAACTCATAGATCACTTGGCATGCTTAGGCATCAGCCAAGCAGCCTTAAGCAATTACGCCTCCCACTTGGTAGCCGTTCTGCGCCTAACAGACTTTGACGTGGCAAAGGCCACCAGAAGCGACGTTGAACGCGTAGTCGCCGCCATAAACAGCAACAGCAGCTGGAAAGAAAGCACAAAATATCACAAGAAAGTCGTGCTCCGCAAGCTAATTCAATATGCAAAATGCGGAAACTGCGAGAGAGGCACGCAACTGCCCGCCGAAATCAGCTGGCTCAAGCTAAAGCGGAGTGATAAGGACTCAAGCGTCACGCCAGAGGCGCTGCTAAGCCAAGCGGACTTTGAAGCACTTGTTAAAGCGGCAGATAACCCGCGCGACCGGGCTATGGTCTACGTGCTTTTCGAAGGCGCATTAAGGCCAGGCGAGCTCCTCAGCATGAGCATCAAAAGCGTCGACTTCAAAAACGAGTACTGCCTCATAGCGGTAAACGGCAAAACAGGCCTCAAGCGCCTGCCACTCATAATATCCTACAAGCCGTTGCTCGAGTGGCTCAGAAACCACCCGAACGCTGCAGACCCAAACGCGCCGCTTTGGTGCTCGCTGGCTCCAAACCGAAAAGGCCAAAGATTATGCTACAGGCATTTCCGCTTGATAATAAAGCGCATAGCTCGCCATGCTGGCTTAAATAAGACTGTTTGGCCCTACATCTTTCGGCATTCCACGTTGACGGCGATGGCGAAGGTGCTAACGGAGCCGCGGCTGGAACTTTTCGCTGGCTGGACGCATGGATCGAGAATGACAAGGCGGTATGTTCATTTTTCAGCACGCGACTTGGAAGATGCTATACTTGGCTTATACGGGCTTAGGCCGAAAGACAATACGGAAGCAATTCTTCAGCCGATTAAGTGTGAAAGATGCGGAGAGCTTAATGCGCCAGGCAGCCTAAGATGCTGCAGATGCGGCTTTGTATTGGACAAGATGCTGGCGCAAAAACTTGAGGAAGAAACAAGAAAGGAGCTTGAAACTCTGAAAAAGCAAATAGCCGAATTAAAAGCGATGGTTACCTCCGCATTTGCGACTCAAACATCTCAACAGTCTTCTCGAGCTCCTCAAGTCTGCGCAAAAGATCCTCGAGAAACCTCTTAGAAACACTAACAGTTTCAGACAACCCCATCACCAAATAATCAGAAACCAAAAATATTAAAACCAATTGCTCAAACCGTAAAAGTTACTTGCGCCTAGCCGTGTTATGATGTCCCCTCTAAACGGGTCACATAGTGTCCCGTTTAGAGCATACATCGTGTACTGCAACTAATTTTTCCACTCGCGAGTGGAGTAATTAACTGGCTTATAGCTTTCGTAGAGAGCTAACGTTAAGTTTGTTCAACTTCGTTGGACTTTTTAGTTCGTTTGGGCTGTCTGACCGCCGCGAATTGCACCTGCTGCTTGATAATTTGCTATGCCTGTTAAAGCAAAAGCGGATAAACCAATGATAAAAGCGATGCACGAAAGATTATTTATCGACGTTACGCTAAACTGAAGGCGGTTGTGGGCACAGATGAGGCGAAGTTTACGGGTAGCCTACGTATTCATAATCGTCTTGGTAGTGGCAATGCTCTGGGCCCTAACCGTCCGGGGTGTGCTGCCCGAAGAGCTACGCCAAACCTACATGCTATACTTCAACATCATCCGCGCAATAACAGCACTACTAATAGGCGTCCTATCAGTAGAGATCATCGCTTCATTCATAACCGCCAAGCTTAAACATCTCGGCAGAGGCGTATACATCGTTAGAAACGTAGTCGTCGTGCTGGGCTATGTTGTTTTAGGCCTCATCATATTGGCCATATTCGAGGTTACAGGCGTAAGCGCCGTCGCCGGCGCCACCGTCTCAGGCCTCGTCATCGGTTTGGGATTGCAGCCTGTTTTGGCTAATCTTTTTGCTGGCTTGATAATTCTTGGTACAGGCTTTCTTAAGCCAGGCGCCAACATCAAAATTTCCGGAGGCCTGCCCCTTTCACCATTGCCTCTGCCCGCCTACAAAATGTTCAGCCTGAACGAGTTCATGCCGACCCTGCGGGGCATAGTGGTTGAAGTCGGGCTTATGCACACGAAAATCTTGTCTGATAGCGGAGAACTGGTTAAAATCCCTAATAATATTGCGTTTACTAATAGTGTTGTTATGGAGGAGAAGGAAGAGCCGAAGACTGTGCGGGTTAGGTATGAGTTTCCAGTTCAATTTGACCCGGATGTGGTGCTGGAGAAAATTCGAAAGGAACTGGACAGAAACAATATTCGTGATCATAAGGCGTATGTTGAGGAGCAGAGCGACAAGAACTATTACATAGTTTTCGTGACGGCAACTTCTCCGTCTGAGACAAGAGTCAGAGAGTTCCGCTCAGAACTGCTGAAGCATATAATAAAAGTGCATAGGGCCCTTATGGATTCCTCAAAAACCCCCTAAACCCAAAAATATCTCAAGAACGGTTCAAACTCTTACAATTAGGCCTTTCTATATGATGCCTTCGCATAGCCACCCCCCATCTATATGGGACACTTAGTGTCCCGTTTAGGAGGGGGGTCGGTGTAGAAATTATTTTAATTGCATATTGAAAAATGAAAAATTGAGTAAGCCCTTTCTTGCGAGTTTTCAGCAGTGGCATTTTGCAGCTTTTAACATTCTGAACTTATTTCGTTTTGAAATGACGACAAACAGGCGATATTCAATAGAATCACTCGGAGACGAGAACTTTACTATACAATCAGTTCTGCCAGAGAAGACTCTCACCTGCCCTAGATGTGGCAGCTTTTCTATCGCGCCGAAAGGATATGTTAAAACAAAACACGACGGTATAAAAAGGGTATACAGATGTAAATCTTGTAAAAGCCGGTTTAGAGAAAAAAGCTCCCGAAAATGGGTAAGCAATAAACTTCCTGACAATACCGCAGCGTTATATCTTTCTGTTTCGCCCACATCTATGGCCAAGATTCCACTGACTGCATCACGCACTACAATAAACCGGTGGGTACGCAGTAAATTGAGTGCAATACCGGATTGGCCGGTTCTGCTGCAAGAAAAGATTTCCAAAGAAATCAGATTAATAATGGGAATTGACACTACCGTGCTAAAGATAGGCGGGAAACCATACACTTACCTTCACATATCCGATATACCCAGCAAGCTACCCTTGGCATATGCGATCCTGCCAACCAGAACAATAGACGACATTGCCCCCATTTTAATAGAGTTAAGCCTTTCAGGCTATAAGCCAAAATTAATAGTGTGCGACTTGGCCCCAGAACTATTAAGCGTATGCGGCAAATTATTCCCTTCGGTATCAGTCCAAGGTTGCATATTCCACTTGAGATATTGGCTTGACAAGGAACTCCCCACAAAACGAAAGAATCTCCCGCCTGAAGAGATCAAAAATCGGCTTTTCTTGAAAAAGAAAATTATGCAAGCAGCCTTGGCGCGCACAAGAGAGCAGCAATATAAATTGCTTGAGAAGTTGCTTGATTTAAGGCTTGATGAAGCTGTAAAGAAGGTTGTTCGCCTGTTTTTAGAGAACATACGGTATTATCATCCTGCTGACGAGCTTGAGAAATATGGTTGGAAACCAGCTTATTATTATAATAATGTTTGTGAGAGGGCGATGCAATCTGTCAAGGCGATTGGCAAGCGAATGCGGGGCTTTAAAAAGCCAGAAACAGCAGCCAAGTACATCAATGCCTTTTGGTACTTTGATTTTTTGAACAAAAACGAAAGTTCTGAAGATAAAAAATCGGTTGAAGACAAAATAAGAGAATTAGATGTTCCCTTACTTGTTTACGCTGATGATGAGCCTATTAACATAAAGGATCTTGCAGAAGTAACTAAGATTGACTATGATCTGCTTAAAGCGTATTTAGAAAAAGTTAGAAACATGATAGTCACATCAAGCTACGCTTTAAGCAAGAAATATGCCGAAAGCGTCAAGCGTCAGCTTATTAATTTGAATAGAAATACTGTTAGAGAAGCTTCGGTTCTATCTCATTTTTCGTGACCAACGATTGACTGTTTCATTTTCGTGACCAGTGAACAAGGCAATGATTTGCAGAATTTAACGAGTTGAACAAACACGTTAAAGGTTAATTGTTTTTAGTTTGTTCCTGCATTATTCGTTTTTTCTTCTTGCTCATGATTAAAACAGCTGTAATAATTAGCACGCAGATTATTGCTAACGCCACTATTGCTATTAATAAAATCAAGTAGGTTACATTATCCAATAAAGTTCCTGAGCTTGCGGACGCCGAGCTCAACTTTATCGCTACTTGATGAGTGCTGTGAGTATAAGTGAAATGAAGCGCCCATGAATCTGCTTGCGACACAGATTCATAAGCTACTTGATTATCATCAAGGTATACCTTCAAATTAGAAACATCGTTAACCAAAGTTTTCGGAATAACAACATTAACATAGCCTGCAGTTCCAGATGGACCTGTAACACTGAAACGGAGCTCGTTATTTACTGAATCAAACAAAAGCCCAGAAAGCGTTGAATTTGAAACTACAGAAAACACGTTTTCCTCCTGATAAGGCGTTACTGCAAAGTTAACCACCCTGCTTGTACCAGAATACTCCGAGTTGCCGCTCCAGCTTACATTAAGCATATAGTTGCCAGTAACTGAAGGACGCCACACTACAGAGTACTTTCCGTCAGCATCAGTATTTACAAAAGACAACACATCCCAAGATGCACCGCCTGAAACGCTAATGTAAAGAATAACCCCTGCATTGGGTATACCTACGCCATTAGCAGTTAACCTCCCACTAATCTTTGTGCTGAAACCTTGATAAGTGGATGCACTTTCAACCGTCACGTCTATTACAGCTGGGGGCAAGCTTGGCGGAGTAGGAGTCGGCGATACACTTGGGCTCGGTGAAGGCGAAGGTGTCTGAGAGGTGCTACTGAACAAGGCTGTAAGCTGTCTTTCACCCGACATCAAAACAGTGATTCTAGAGTCTGTTCCCATGAAGGCTCCATCCAAGTACCAACCACTAAATGTATAGCCCGCATTGGCTTGCGCTACAACTTGAACCGAGCTACCATATTGGAAGTACATTTTTCCCGCAGGCGGGTCCGTAACACCGCCTTCTGGCGGATTTACATTGATGGTTAAAGAAGCGGTTAATTGAGTGAAAGTAGCCATAAGCACATTATCCTGTAGCATAGTTACTGTAATTGTCTCTAGCTTGTGCTGATAAACGCCATTCAGGTACCAACCGCTAAATTGATAGCCTGGATTTGGAAAAGCTCTTACTTGAATAGACAAGCCATTATCGACATAAATAGCGCCAGGGCCAGGAGAGGTTGTACCGCCAGCTTGATTGTTTACTTGTATAGTTAATCGCCATCTAACAGGATATTGTCCATAAACTTGAAGCGTGTTGAACTGCATAACCGCCGTAAAACAAAGCACAGCCACCAAAACAAAACTCAGCAAGGATCTACCAAACTTTAATTTAATCGGCGATACCCCCAGCCGTATTTACTTTTCCCTTTAAAAAATATAAAATTTTTTCTTAACTTAATTCCCTATAGCAGAATAGTGCGAGAAGATCTGAGGGCGGTTCATTGGTTGAAAAAACAAGCGTAAGCAAGCTGTTAATTTTAATTTTTGTTTTTTCATTAACGTATAGATTACTGTTATTGACACATTATAATTTTCCGCCAGGATCAGATATAGGGCTCCATGAAAGTATGGTAAATTCAATTGCATTCGAAAAAACAGATTTCTTTTGGAATCCTTATCATATGGGAGGAGAACCAACCGCAACTAATCCAGGTTATCACATATTTGTAGCTTTTATTAGGGCTTTTACTGGTATACCTGACTATCTTTCACACGTTCTTGTTGCGTCATTTTTCTCCGCACTTGGGGTTTTTTGCGCTTTCTTAGTTACTAAAAGATTTTGGAGTAGTTCTGCTTCGATGGTAGCCGCCTTTTTGGTTGTTTTCTCAGCAGGAGATATAGAAATGCTATGTTGGGGAGGATACCCAAACTTAATCACGCTACTATTAATTTCCATTGTTTTTTACTTTTACCTTCAGCCCAAAAAATTCTCATACTATAGCTACTTTCCGGCTGTATCTTTGTTGGTTAGCGCGATTTACCTAACGCATATCTTCAGTGCCTTTGTTTTCAGTGCAATAGTTTTTCTTGTGCTAATTCTCTGCAGTATTTTTCATAAACAAGTTGGTTTAGCAAGGAATTATGTTGTCTTTTGGTTGGTTCCACTTATTATTGGGATTTTAATAGTTTCGCCGTATCTTGTTAAGATTTTTCCAGTTTATTTTGGTTCATCTGGAGCAATTATTAATGCGCCTTTGGAAACTCGAGAAGCTTTATTTTGGACAAGACGTGTTCCTGTTGAGTACTTGGTTATAGCCTTCTCAGCTGTATTGCTATTTTTTGCTCTTTCGAAACGTTATACAGGAAAGTATCTAACAATATCTGCGATTCTTTTTGCAGCATGGATAATTACTCCTGCAATTTTTACGCAAAGTTATCTGTTTGGTTTATACTTGGATTACAGGAGATTTGTGTATTTCTTCGTTTTTCCAGTGATTATCTGCTTATCTTTAGTTGTAGAAGTTCTATATCATAAATTACTGCATTTCAAAGATATTATGCGTAATAAGTCATCGAGAAAATCAGATATTTGCGGTAGAGATGCGCCTGAAAGCATAGGGTCACGCAGTTTACTAAGCAAGAGCGGGCATATTTTGTTAATTACGTTTCTATTGATGGTATCAATTTTGTTTGCGTCTTTTTTAACGGCGCCAAATGCAGGCTTTGAAAAAGCGTCTTTTTACCAATTTATGACTGAGCAAAAATTTGATGCTATTCAATGGATTAAAGCTAACACGCCAGCTGATGCCGTTTTGGTTGCGAATGCAGAATATGGTTGGTGGATTTCAGGTTTTGCTAAAAGACCTACTTTAAGTGCCGTTGACCCACAATATCTGATATTAACTCATGAGTTAGAACCAGCCGCAGCAGCGAGAAACTTGTTGCGCTCTAAGTACTTTATAGACAATGAGATATTACGCGTTGAGTATGGTGCAAAGCGCTCGGAGGGCAATTTTGAATTCTTCACGAAGCTTGGCGGATTGCCTTCTCTTTATCAGTTCTTTACGTTAAGAGACAAGAATATAGACTTACTATACCGAAATAGCAATGTCTCATTACATCTAGATGTTGCAGAACTATATATTACTAGTAAGGAGGTAACTAATGGGTCTGGTTGGGCTGCCATAAAAATTATTAGAGAAAATCAAGAGTTCATTTTTCGTGAATCAATTACCATTTATTCGGGTATTAGGTTCCTTAAAATTAGCCTTGAAGTCCAAAACAAAAATAGCGAAGTCGTTCTTGATTGGCTTTCCGTTCCATTTTTGTCAAATGGAGTAATGGTGCGATATGATAGCGGTGTTGCCTTTGTAGATCAGAGTGCTCATGCACTTAATCAATTATTATTTGTTGAAGAGAAAATGGGTGAGAAAATCCGATTATATGAAAATACTGATTCTTACGTCATTGTTAAGAATCTTGAGGGACAATCCAAAGCGAATATGGATTTCTTTATAGGTTCGAGCTTGCTCCTCGACGATAAAAACCAAGATTACATTTATTCGGTGATACGTATCAATTCAAAAATATGTTTTGACAACATAGGGAATACTAGAATAACACTGTTTGATTATCGTGACATCTTAAAGATTTGGGATATTTCTTATGTTGTTTTAACTTCAAATGAACATGCAGAACATCTTATCAACGATGCATGTTTCGATATAGTTTACAAAAATAGCGAAGTAATAATTTTAGTTAACAGACGACGATAAAATAGTTGATATAGCGCTGACTGTTGATACAAGTTAGCTTGCAACATTATAATTTATGTAGATTTATAGCAAAGTTCGGACAATAATGAGAGGCTCTTTGCCCGACTAGAATGTAGGTCATAGAGCATGATAATTTTGAGAACTCCATAAGGTATCAGTTAAAAAGTGGCAAATAAGCTGGCAAAAAATCTAAAAGTTAAATCCGCAATTATTACTATTTCATAGGTTTCAGCAGAGTTGACAATCGATTCAATTTGAATGAAAGAAACATTCGAAAAATTGGTCGCATAAACTGTCTTAAAGCAAGTAATGGAGGTGAAAAAGTATAAAACTGCCAAAACTTGCTCTAGCAGCAGCGATAATTATTCTATGCATAGCCTTACTGCTACTTTTAGTGCCTAACTTTGCAATTTCAATGATACGAGGCCAAATGGACGCGACCAACGACCACGTACTGCGATACAAACTCGAAGAAAGTATACAGCTCTGGACAATTTATCAAATAACAGTGTTCCAACCGTTAGCGATCGTTTCAATCATAATTGCAATTTTGCTGTTCATCTACTCGATAATACGGTGGATTACGTTAAATTATCCAATAACCAGCTAAACTTTTTTTAAAAAAAATCTGCTTGATTTTAGAGACGAACTTTTTGATATTTCAAAGTGGTTGTATTAAAACTCTACCTCTGATATTGCATAAGAACCTAACATTTAAAGTGAAAAATGCACATATCAACAAAAATTGCTATTTTGATTGCAACTTTATCCGCTTTCTTTTTTTACCTTAAGGTCATTAGAAATTTTGGATTCCTTCAACAGTATAGATTGCCATTTCTCTGCTTGTTTTCGTATAACGCCGCTCTTGCCCGCCGCAATTTTGGGTTTTATATTATTATGATACAGGCGATAGCCCTCAAGTAGGAGGCAGGTTTGATTTTTAAGCCCACGTTTACTTATAGCCCACTGCTTTATTGCTCCATGAAGTCTTTCGAGCCTGTTGTTGTTTTCATATTTTGCGATGCCCACATTGCTAATGTGCTCTATTGGGATGTTAAGCGCCTCTAGTGCTTTAGCATAGGATTTAAGCCCGTCCGTTACAAGACTCTTAGGGGTTTTTCCGCAGTTTTTTATTGCGATCTTTATCACTGCAAGGGCATCTTCTGCGTTTCTGGTGGATGTTAGTAGAGATGCAATGTAGCATCTTGTTTCAAAATCCATTATATTCCAAAGGTATGTAACTTCACCGTTAACTTTGATTATTGTTTCGTCGGCTAGCCATTTATCGCCAACTTCAAGCTTAACGTCTTTAAGTGCTTCCGTTAAGGCGCGCGTAATTTTTATTATCCAACGGTGAATTGTCGCTGCTGGTTTGTTTATGTTATAAACTTGCCAAAAATGATTCTGAATGTCTCGCAGGCTAAGACCTTTAAAATATAAATCAGCTGCGATGACCGCAAGAGCTGCTTTTGCGCCACTATATTCTACGTTTGTGTTGTCGGCAAAACGTTTGCCGCAATTTTTGCACTTAAACATTCTAACTGGTCCGGTTTGGTTGTATCGGAAACCTTTGGGTCTAACGTTTGTTGAGCAGCAATAGGGGCAGTGCCTGTCAAATGCGGTTGAATTTGAAAGTATTATTCGTGGAAAATCCAAAAGAAAGTTTACGGCGTAAATGTGTTTGCAAGGCTTGCCTCTTTTTGAGTAGTCTGGGCAATTGCAGATCCATTTGCCCTCTGTCCATTCTACCTTGTAAAAGACTGCTGGTTGGGTTTCTGACTTGACTGTGTAGCTGTTCTTGTCTTCTTTTCGTATCATGCCTCCTATGGTTAGTATACCAAGACCTTTTAGTTCTCTTCGACTTAGCTTCAAATGCTTGCCTCTCAAGCAAATAATTATGGTTCAACTATTGCTTTTGTGAGTCATGCCCAGCGTTGACTATGTCATGTTGTTCTTTTTGTGTAATCCAAAAATCTTCATTGCCAGAGACAGAGGCTGTTTGTAGATTTGGGCTTGCTGGTATATTCAAGAACTGCTTTATTTCATTAACGATTATGGGCAGTGTTGCTTTTAGCCCTGTGATGAAGTCTGTTACTATTTTTTGTGGATTTTTAATGGTCCAAGGTTTGTTGCTGGAAATATGATTACACTCAAATGGTTTAGTGGTTATTTGCGAACCTTTATGTAAAACTGTTTTCAGCCAAAGAGATAGGAGCCACTTAAGCTCAGCGCCGTATAGCTTGATAAGTTGTTGCTTGGTGACGCGCCAGATAAGCAATACGCTGTTGGGTTTTTCGATCAAGTATCTGAATGCTTGGTGGTAGCTTAATCCCGCGCCAGTTTTAACCTCGATAACGATGACTTTATCTCGTGAATTTATGACTACGCCTCCACCGTAGGCTTTTACCTCTATGTCCGTTCTGCCGTATTCGCCAGCTACTTCGCCATTAATCTCTACACATAAGGCCTTCTCCAATTGTTCTCGGAGGGTTTCGATTAGTAAATTTACTGCCAACTGATGGTTCTCAAGGTATAGTGCGTCGACCTCTTCATGCGTGTTTGCTTTTGTGAGTTCTTTGATTATGCAGCCGTAACACACGTTTTTGGCCAAGGTGTCAATAATGAATGCTTTTCGCGGTTTCTTGTCTCGTCCGTAAAGATTGAATTGTGCTGCAATATTAGAGCATAACTCGTCAAGCTTTTTTAGCAGCTCTTTCAATGTATCATTGTATTCAGGATTTGTTTCATGCGTGTCTTGTAGCTTGATTAAAGTTTGCATGGTGACTCCCGCTTATACGATGTACGAATGTGCTTGCATGAATGTGGGGCTATTTTGGATTGGCGGATTTTCTGTGTCATCATGTTTCTCGTTTGTTTTTGGTAGGCATGGTCGGCTTACGTGAACAGGGTGTTCTTCGTAATATACCCAGACGCGCCCATACTCGTCAAGCAGGAATGTTTTTCGAGTTATACCGATAACCTCCTCGGCTGCAGATAGAAGGTATACTGGAATTGCAATAACGACTTCACATTCGTCGCCTAAAGCGTTGTGGGCTGTGCGTGCCATGTCAAATATTTCTACTGGGTCTAGCTGATCTTTACAGTTTATACAGTATACCGCTGTCATCATACCTAATGCGTCTTGGCCGACGACATGTACGCGGGCTTTTAGTTCCCCAAACTCGACAGGTTTGTCGAATTCAATTCTGTCGTAGCCATCTTGCTTTAGTGCCATCGCTACTGCCAATTTCATTGTGTTTAGCAAGGGTTGTTCTGAATTTTCTTCTTTTTTATTAGCTTGTGAACTCATTTTACCACCACCATTGATTTCTTTAATAGATTTCTACTATTGAAATATGGAAAGTCATATAAATATATTTCGGAAATTGTAATTCTGCAAGTGATTCCAATGAGAGAATACATACTTACGGACAGAGAAAGAGAAATCTTGCAAACTTACTTGGAAAATAACATTAAACTGGACGGTTTTTCCGTATTAGCCTTAAGACTGAAACGCGCAAACAAAAAACTGCTTGAAGACGTTAAGCTTATTGAGGCTTTCCTTAAAAAACTTGAAAGCGAAACCTAACCGAGCAAGACTCTTCAAAAAAAACTAGCGAGCTCGTGCTTTTGGGTGCGCGATTATGAAGGAATAGAAATTTTTGTTTGTGCTATAGTTGCTTTTTCCGTGTTTTCTTTTTCACGAATGTTTCGAGAGTAACTTTTTGCTGTTCAGAACGATTTTCTTCAAGCATTTTTCCGATAATATGCGCCAATTTAGTGGTGGCTGGAAAGCCATTAACTGGCAGATCGCCGCTTTCACGGAAGAAATCTAATGCTAAATTTTTGGGGATATATAAAACAATATTTGCAAACATTTTTTCGGAATTGCTCATTTCTATTCCGCGCTATTATTATTTTTGAAAATTATATTTTTAATATTTGTTAAGCAAGAGTAATGATTGCTAATACACGCACCCTGCTTATACGTCGTCTTCTTCGTCGGCTAAGGCGTCATAAGCGCTTTCTTCCCTGTAGCATCCGCATTCCTCACAGACCTCTGCGTCCTCAGGGTTTTTATGACCACATATTTCGCAAATCCACAAACCACATAACTCCCTTGATATTTTAAGGCTCAATTATGGATTTAACGCTCATTTTGTAGCCTATCCTCAAATATATTCTCAGCGTATTCTGTCAGTTGGTCTTCCCAGATTTCCAGCACAAGCCGTCAGGAGCTTCGTATTCATTTTCTGTGATTTTCTCATACGCAAGCCCGACACGGGAAACCTCTTTTTCCTTCAAATGGGGAAATTCTACCTCAAAACGAAAACGAAATCGCATTTCAAACGCCACCACAGAAACCTCGTCACCCTCCTCAGCATCATAAATAACAAATGTTTCAAAGCCTCCATCAGGAGGATCATCCAGATAACCTTCCACGTCAGGGTCATCTTCATGCTTAAAATCTCTCATACGCTCAAGTTTATCCGTAAACTTCCTAAGCTGAACTATAGCCTCTTCCAGTGTTAACTCGTCCATTCTTGGGCAGAGCACATGCAAGCGCACCTCCGCATGGCCGCCCCCTAAGACATCAGGGTGATCACGGGCAATCGGGAACAAACAATCAAAGTTATCCAGCATATCGCGTAAGCTAAAAAATGCACGTGATTCCTCATCTGCAGCGTTACGCGCGTTCTCAATTTTCTTCAGCTGGCTGCTGGAAGCATAGTCTCTAAAATATTTTTCAAGCGCTTCTTCATCGAGCCAGCCGTACCAGAAAGTTACATAACCATAATTTGCATAAAAAGATTTCAAATAACCCTTCTCCGGATTATCCACATCATAATCGATTAACGACTTGAAAAGGTCACGCATCTTAACATTCAGCAATTCTCTCTGAATAAATCTATCCACATTTTGCCATATTTATAGCCTGAACCGTTTTTGCATGCAAAAATATATAAAAATTGTTTAATACATTTTTAGGCAAAATCAAAAAAATTTGCGAAAATCGTTTTTCGTTATCTCCAACCAGGATCTCTTATAATTACATAATTCCGTACGCGTTTTACTTGTTTATTGGTGCTCGCTAATGTAAAATCACCAATATTACGTTCGGGCTTTAGATCATGCATATCTCTAATTAAAATGGCATAATACATCTTGCTTTCCGGCGTAGACTGCAAATAATTGTTTCTGGGTTTAGGTATATATCTCTCGATTTGCTTTAAATCGAGCTCTTTCCATCGTTTAATGTATTCAATGTCAACCCAATATTTGACTTTTTGAGGCGGTGAAATATAAAAGTATCCTGAATGAATCTCGGGATGCTTCCAAGGTGCATCTCTCTTTCCCATAGGCACAATATCCCAGAAAACACCGCCATTTCGTCTTAAATGCTCTCGGTGAAACTCTACATCGCCAATTTCTTTTAGAAAAGGGTTGGCAGCAAGTAGAATAGCATTGTCTAAAGGCGGCATATCCATCGCTTAAAAATTTATAAAAAGTGTATTTAAAAGGTTTCTTTTGACTGCTTATAAATAATTTTCTAGCAGTAATTACTTGTAAGGGTAAGTTGATCATTAAACTTATGTATAGATTTAATAAATGTATTATGAAAACAAAATAATTATAGCGGCGAACAACTCTAAAAACTAAGTGATATAAAATGGGTAAGCCCATAGGATTAATTCTCTCTAAAAGTTCAACTACAAAAGCATTGTGCCAACTACATGCAGATTTTGAAGATTATAGAAGCACGGGCCGTTTAAAGTTCAGCAAAGCGAATAACCACGATTACAAATAAAAACTGAAAAGGCATCAAAAATCAGAGTTATTATTGGGAGAAGGGCGCCGTAGCACGCTAAAAGCTTGGTTTATGTAGGCTAAATATTAATTGCTTCTCCATAACTATTTTTAAAATAACCTACTGAATTTATTGCCATTAAATTAAACGTTTAAGGGATGTACTTTGGCAAGACGGTTTGTCCCAACTGGCGTGGAAGGCTTAGACGACATTCTAGGCGGAGGCTTCCCACGTAAAAGCCTAATAGCCTTAGCAGGATGCCCCGGAACAGGCAAAACCGTCTTCTCAGCCCAGTTCCTATACCGAGGTTGCAGAGACTACGGCGAAAACGGTGTATACGCAAGCTTCGCCGAAAGTAAAGATGCCTTCTACGAAAACATGGCAAATTTCGGGTTTGCATTCAAAAAACTCGAGGCAAAGGGTAAATTTCGATTTTTGGAACTTTCAACAGTAAAGGAGAAGGGGCTCCCAGTAGTTGTCGAGTTAATTTTGAAAGAAATTGCCGAAACGGGCGCAAAACGTCTCGTGGTTGATTCTTTTTCTGCTTTAGCGCAAGCGTTTAAGGACAGCCACGAGGCACGGGTGCTTTTACATTCCGTAATAAGCAAGATTTGCAGACTTTACGAATGCACATCGTTGTTTATTATAGAGCATTTATGCGAAAGCGATAGGATGAGCTTTGGTGTAGAAGGGTTTGTCGCGGATGGTATACTTCACTTCAAGAAAGGCAGCGTATGGCATAGACCCCTGCGGGAGCTTGAATTGCTCAAAATGAGGGGCACGCCTACGCCTGAAACTCATTTGGCATTCACGCTTAAGGATGGTTTCAAAGCGTTTTCTTCTTTCAAAGCCAAGACAGTTTGTAAACCGCAAAGATTCACGCCCCAGCCCGACACGCAGGGCCTCTATTCTACAGGTGCGCCTAGTCTGGATGAGATGCTTGGTGGGGGTTACCCGCGAGGTGCGCCAGTGCTTATTGAGATAGGCGAAGGAGTTTCAACCTTGCAATATCATTTGCTTGTGGTTCCAACAGCTTGGAACTTTATTGCTCAGCGCAGAGGTGTAATCGTGATTCCCAGCGCGGGAGTAGACCATAACATTGTAAAGCGGCGAGCAGAAGAGGGAGGTTTAACAAGCACGGAAACGAGTGAGCTGTTAAGAGTGTGTGTTAAAGGCTATCCTGAAATTAAGCTTGAGCCGTACGTGGTAATATTCAAGGGCGAGAGCATCGTTGAGGATTATGCGGGATATATCTCAGTTGAGCGGGAGTTGATGGCAAGAACTGGTCAGCCTGTATTACGCATTACTGGGGCAGACATGCTTGTGGGTATGTATGGCTTGAAAGAGACTCTTTCGGCTCTTAAAATTGATGCTGCCAAAATTAGGGAGGTGGCAGGTTTAGGTATAGTTTTGCTTAAGCCGGGGTATCCACGGTTGTCTAAGGTTCTTGCTGCTATAGCGGATGTGCATATAAGAGTGAAGCGTTATCGCGGGAAAATTTTTGTTTATGGTGTGAAGCCGAGAACAAATCTTTACGCTCTAGAGATGGATACTTCAAAAGGATATGCGCTGCCGAAGCTTACGCCAATAATGTAGAGTGAACTGTGATTTCGTCGCTTTCATAGGCCACTATTTAAGTAACAGCCAAAAATTGCGCAGTAAATATATGCTTCGTTTTCAAGAGCATAAAGCCTTATTGAAACGGTTAACTGCCATAATATTTTCTATGGTCTTTTTTAAGCTGCTTGTCTTCTGCCTCGCGGAGTAGCACATTTTTCAAAAACTCAAAGGGCTTGCCTTAATATTGCGCATTTTTTAATAGTGAATTAATGTGGAATTTCGCCATGCAGAAAAGACTTAAAATTGGGTTTTTTTCGCAAATTGGGCAATTAAAAAGCGCTTTTTAGTGAGAGGTAGGATTTCAGACTTAATTTACTACTAGCAAATTTTCGATTAGATATTGATATTTATGTGCTGGCTGCCGTAGTTTTTCCATCTTGCCCGTAGCCTTCCATTGCCGTGGGCCACAGCATCTCAAAGTGATCCGCTGCCATCGCGACAAGACTGCGATTGTTCGACCAAAGCGCAGGCGACCCAGGCAGATCACTCTCTGGAAAAACAACAATAAAAACCTCTTTCCGGTCATAAACTCCAAAAACCGTCCTAGGACAATAGGGTATAAACCTTATTTGGCAAAATGGCTTCCCCAAGCAATACTGAATCAACTGATCCGCCGTCTTATTCTGTGGAGGCTTCTCCAGGATGAACCTGAACTTCACTTTTTTCACCCAAGCAGACTCCACGGTCTCGGCAAAAACGTGGGCTATGCCATGCGAGAACCTCTTCCACGAAAGCACAAGATCAACGCTTGACTGCGCCCTTTCAATGGCAGCCTTCACCCGCTCAACAACCTGTTTGCCATGAGGAATCAAAATGAACTGCGGAAAATCCACTTGTTCCTTATCGTTATGTTTCACTGGCGCGCCTATATTAAGCAGCATTTGTGCGGCGGCGCTTACTGCCTTATACTGTTCCGTTCTCTTTTGCAATAGAAACGCAAGCGCCTCGTTCATCGGTGTTGCCCGGTACTCAATGGGCGTCTTGCAGACTTCCTCGATTAAGCCCAGTTGCCGGAGCGCTGAGATGACGCGGTACACGTCTGGCCGAGCAACCCTAGAGGCATGCGCGATCTCAGAGGCTTTGAGTGGCCCAGACTCCAGAAGCGCAAGGTATACCCTAGCCTGCTTTAGGGTAAGCCCCAGCTGGGTTAGAACTTCCAGTTCTGAGGGGTATAGCTCCAAGGGGCTCGCCTATCATAAAATTATGAGCCAGCTGGGTCTTAAATGGTTTGTGTCTGTTGATGGCGGCGCTATACACTAGCGCATTTAAGGGTTTTTAGTGCAATATTTACTTGCGCACTTAAGCGTAAAAATGAAAGGAGAATAGGAGAAATGAACAAAAACAAATTGACTACGATAGTTGCTTTACTTTTGATACTAACTTTGGCTTTTACACTTGCTGCTTTACCCATAGTTAACGCGCATTACCCACCATGGCAGATTCCTACCTATGCATACATTAATGTTGCGCCAAATCCTGTCGGTGTCGGTCAGCAAGTTGCTGTTACAGGCTGGATTGACAAGGTGCCGCCAGGCGCATCAGGACCGTGGGGAACACGCTGGTATAATATGAAAGTGACTGTAACAAAACCCGATGGAAAAACTGAGGAATTGGGGCCCTTCACGTCAGATTCAGTAGGCGGCATTTGGACATGGTATACGCCTACGCAAGTCGGCACATACAAGTTCGTCTGTAGCTTTCCAGGACAAGTTGCGAAAGAAGAAAATCCAACACCGCCTGGTTATATGCCTCTTGTTCCTCTAGGAAAAGAATTCATTAACGACACTTATTTGCCTAGTACAAGCGAACCCTTCTACCTAACAGTTCAGCAAGAGCCTATAGAGTCGAAATATCCGCCTAATCCATTGCCGACTGAATACTGGTCAAGACCCATAAGTTCGATGAACCGTGAATGGTATGTGATTGGCGGCAACTGGCTTGGTCTAGGCGCAACATCATTCGGTGCAACAGGGCTATACTCTAACAAAGACAACTTTAATCCCTACACTACTGCGCCTAATAGTGCCCATGTGCTGTGGACGGAGCCTATTGCCTTCGGTGGCCAGATAGGCGGAGAGTTTGGCCCTGACGAGACGAGTCTTTATGCTACTGGAACGGCTTATGAAGCCAAATTTGGCGCGGTGATCCTTTATGGCATACTCTATTACACGGAGTATCCTGGTGCAGGCAATAATCCTACGGGCTTGAAGGCGGTTGATTTACGGACTGGCGAGACCGTGTGGGAAAAGCCAATTCTCACGCCGTTGAAGTGCGGTATGATCTATAATTTCATTACGGGGGATCAGTATGGTGCGCATGCTTACTTGTTCTGTGCTCCTGCGACGATTGGGTTTGTTCCTTATCCGCCTGGGAATACGTGGGAGATGTATGATGCTATGACGGGCGAGTGGATACTGAACATTGCCAATGCTAGTGCTGGCACGCTTGTTCGTGGGCCTATGGGTGAGATCTTGAGCTATACGCTTGCGGGTGGTCAGCTTAGAATGTGGAACAGTAGCAAATGCATTGCGGAAGGTCAACGGAAATACGTTTATAGCACGATTTATACGCCTGAGGAGATTTGGCGGCCGCCTAAAAACGCTACAATCGACTGGAACGGCGGATACCAATGGAGCAAGCCTGTGGCCACTGACCTCAATGGCGTCCCAATATCGCCACCTTTGGCTATAACACTAATTTCTGATGATGTGGTGCTCGCAACTGGAATACATACCCTTTATACTGGTGCCGCGCCTGGAGGTTCAGGACCAGGCTACATGGTGCAAGCAGGCTATAGTGCAGTTGATGGGCGGTTACTATGGGGTCCAGTAAACCGGACATATTCGCCATGGACTACAAAGGTTATCCGTGGAGCCGCAGGTGATGGGGTCTTTGCCGTTTATACGATGCAGACGTTTGAGTGGGAAGCTTATGACATAAAGAGTGGGCAGAAGCTTTGGGGTCCAAAAAGGGTCTTTAATAGCAGTTGGGCATACTATGATTATACTGCTCCTAGCGTTATTGGCTATGGTAACCTTTACACATGGGGCTTAAGCGGAGAAGTATATTGCATTAATGCTAAGACAGGTGAAATTAAGTGGAGTTTTAATACTGGCAGCTCTGGCGTTGATAGCCCATTCGGATCTTGGCCTCTTGGGACATGGTGGACTCATTATATTCTTGCTGATGGCAAGCTTTACGTGCGCGCAGGACATGACTACACTCCGCCGGTTTTCAAGGGCGCTAAGCTGTACTGCCTGAATGCGTCTACGGGCGAGTTGATTTGGAGTTCACTGAGCTTTGACATTGTTGGTTCACCGGCCTGTGCCGACGGCATAATGGTCTGGTTCAATGGGTATGACAATCAGATATACGCATATGGCAAGGGACCTAGTAGAACTACTGTTACTGCGTCGCCGAAGGTTACGGTGCATGGTAGTAAGGTTCTTGTGGAGGGCATGGTTACGGATGAGTCGCCTGGGGCTAAGCGGTATGCGCAGACCGCCCGGTTCCCGAATGGTGTGCCAGCGATCAGCGACGAGGACATGAGTGCTTGGATGGAGTATTTGTATCAGCAGCAGCCTAAGCCTGCAAACGCGAAAGGTGTTGATGTCACTATTACGGTGTTTGATCCTAATGGTAACTGTTATGACGTGGCTAAGACGACAAGTGACGCTAGTGGCTTCTACAGCTCCACTTTCGAGCCGCCTGTTCCTGGCAAGTACACGGTGGTCGCTACATTCGCAGGCTCAGAATCCTATTATGGCTCGTCTGCTGAAACAGCCATATACGTGGAAGAAGCGCCACCCGCAGCACCGGAGGCTACGCCTGTGCCTCAGGAGCCTGTGGGAACGTACTTCGCAGTATCCACCATACTTATAATCGCTGCGATTGCAGTAGCCGTTGTGCTGTTGCTTAGAAAGAGATAGTGGCAGAACAGAAAACACACGCTACATCCCCTTCTTTTTCAGCTTAATTGCAGTTCGCGCAAAGACAGACTACACGGGCTGAAAGGACTCTGGGTTTACGCCATAATTGCAGCAGCAAACTGCCATTTTTTCTCTTCTCCATTAAAATGCCCAGAGCCCCAGCAAACCCGGCCTGCATCTATATTAACGGCATTTTGTCCCATGCTCAAACTCGTGTAGATTAAAGTTAAAAGTGCTTACAAAAGATTTATCCTGCTCTCAAAAGTGCTAATTTGATACTGTCATGAATAGTTCTTTTTAATTAATGTTGGAAATAAATTAAGAAATGCTTTTTAATGTTCTTTCATTAGCATACAAAAAATTAAAGATTTTTTTGTGTCGAGTTTTCTGTAGCTGTGACCCAGAGATATTCAAAGTATTCTGAGACCAGCGAAGTTAATGGTTTGCTGTTAGACCAGAGAGCAGGCGCCGCCCTCAGATCTGCTTCAGTCATTGAAACAATAAAGACTTCCTTTTTGTCATATAATCCAAAAATGGCAGGTGGCCTATGTAAAAGGAATCTAATGTCGCCATTGGTTTTTTTCTTAAATGTCTCAATAACTTTAACAGCTGACTCATGTTTAGGTGGTTTTTCCGTTATAGCACGAATTTTTAATTTCTTTTTTCCTATTTTCTCAAGGCTTTCAGCAAACGCTATTGACACCCCTTGCGCAAATCTTCTCCAAGACACTGCAATTTCCACGCTGTACTCAGCTGCTTCAATAGCGGCTGATATTCTATTAAGCAATGTTTTTCCTTCAGGAATCAAGATAAACTGTGCATCTATTTCTTTTACTGACCTTACTTGTTGCTCTCTTCGGGACAAAGCGCAGATTAGTTCGGCGGCTGCCTTTGCCTTTTCATACTCCAGCGTTCTTGTTTCCATCAGCAACTCTACCGCTTCTTTCAGTGGGATCGCCCTATATCTGGAGGGTGTAGTCAATATTTTTTCAATTATTCCGAGGCGTTGAAGCCTCTCGAGAATCGGATACAAGTTTGGGCGCGTTACTTTAGTAGTCTTCGTTATTTCGCTAACTTTTGATGGCCCTTCGTCTAACAGCGCCAAGTAAACTTTTGCTTGATTATCTGTGAGACCAATATCTTTTAGCATTTTTTCTCTCGCCATTTCCAGCTCCAAGAAAATCCTCTCGAATTGCTCAGCGCAATAGCATTCAAGCTTACTGCACGTCTGTATTACTACTATATACAAAACAATTTATTTCTTTTTATAAAAATCATTCGCGCGCATTTTGCGCAAAAAGAAATAGGAGAATAAAGGAAAATGGAAGCTATTAAAAAGGCTGTCGCTGTAATTATTACTATATTGCTATCTTCTTCGATGTTTTCGCTAGCATCACAAAGTGCTTATGCATACAACTCTGCAACACAGCAAGCCATTAATGAAGGTATGAACTGGGATTTGCCGCAGGATGCGTCTGCCACAAGGTTATTGATGTGGTACCGCTACAAAGACAAGGTTCCTACATGGGTGTACGGTGTTCTTACGCCTAATCCCGTAGGCGTAGGCCAAAGAATTAGCATTGTTATGTTCAACCCGCAGGTTCCATATCAAGCGCAGGAAACAAACGATATACGCTATGAATACAAACTTGAAGTAACAAGACCCGACGGCGTCAAAGAAACCTTGCCTGCAA
Organism: Candidatus Bathyarchaeales archaeon; assembly: GCA_049718365.1. GTDB lineage: Archaea > Thermoproteota > Bathyarchaeia > Bathyarchaeales > Bathycorpusculaceae > JAOAIV01. Next base: position 4,828 of record JBNARN010000012.1, on the reverse strand, counting down.
GTGGCACATATAAATCTGACTCAACAGGAACAACGTTCGCTTTCTACACGCCTACCCTGACCGGAAATTACACGTTTAACATTATTTTCCAAGAACTGTATTGGCGCTGGAGAGACGGGGCAGCCGCGGACTATTATGGCGTTACACTGCTTTCAAGTAACCGGACTTATGTGGTTACCGTGCAGGAGGAGCCTGTACATCCAACGGCTATAACCGCGTATCCTTTACCACAAGAGTACTGGACAAGACCGATTGAAGGGCAAAACGACGCTTGGGGAGTCATATCCTCAAACTGGCTTAACAGCGCACACGACAGAGACTATGGCAGCACACAGAACCGGTTCCAGACAGAAGGTATTGCTCCAGAAACGGGTCACATATTATGGACTAAAGTAACCGAGGACGGCGGTGTGGTCGGCGGAGACCAGTATTTCTCTGTACCCGGAGAGGTTTTCAATGCAGGACACCAGTACCAGACAAGATTTCAGACGCAGATAATTATGCATGGGAGACTCCTCTATCAAGAACCGATTTACTGGTCTGGCACAGGTGGAGACTGGGTATGCGTTGATCTGAGGACAGGCCAAGAAATATGGCGTAACAAAACGATGATTGCAACTCCATCATTTGGCTACTACTACGACTGGGACACCATGAACGACCACGGTGTCATGACGCCTGGCTGGATATTTGCAGAAGTTAACATGGGTACATCTGCCAACCCCAATTACTACTGGATTCCCATCCATCCCAGATACGGCATTAGCGCACCTCTCAACATAACAAATGTACCGCAAGGTCCAAGCGTGATAGGCCCCCAAGGTGAAGTTTTACGCTATATACTGCGCAACGATGGAAACGCAACTAACCCCAACTGGCGACTCTACCAATGGAACTCTTCTAAAGTGTTACAATCGCAGGTTTCAGGAGTTAGAAACGCAAGCCTTGATGCCCTTGTGCAATACTCAACTACCGCACCGAATGTTCCGCCAATAAATACTTGGGACTTTAATGCATCAGTAGGCGTATCCTTCACAACAACACCGACAATACGGGCGGTAATTTATGGTGATGTTCTATTAGGCAGCAACGGCACGTTACCAACAGCAGGCACATCAGCACTTACATACCATAACGTGGAAAAAAGCACTCTTTGGGCGATAAGCCTAAAGAAAGGTGAAGAAGGCCGCTTGCTATGGATAAAAGATTTCACCATGACAAACGCTGACGGCTCGCAATACTTGTTTATTCGCGCTGGCGAAGGCGTATTCATTATGCAGCACATGCCAACTTTGACATTCGTCGCTTATGACATGCATACTGGTAACAAACTATGGGAAAGCGAGCCGCAAGCAGATTTCAACCCCTTCGGCTACTTCACATGGGTCAGCCTGATGAATGTGTACGGAACTGCAATTGCCTACGGCAAATTATTCACTACAGGCTATACAGGCGCTGTCTTCTGCTACGACCTATATAATGGCACTCTCCTATGGAGATATGATGCACCAACAGGCGGAGAAATCTTCAAGTACTACACACTCTTCCATGGAGTAACTGCTGACCGGAAAATCTATATTGGAACGCATGAGCACTCGGCAGACACACCCCTATTAAAAGGCGCTAAGGTCCGATGCCTTGATGTGGATACTGGTAAGGAAGTTTGGAGCATGCTGGGTTGGGCTCATCCCGGCACAATGGCTATTGCAGATGGCGTTCTCATCTACTGGAATAACTATGATCATAAAGTCTATGCAGTAGGCAAAGGTCCAAGTGCAATGACTGTGACAATCGCTGATGATGTTGTATCGCATGGGCAGAAAGTTCTAGTTAAAGGAACAGTGATTGACATTTCAGCCGGCACGAAGCAAGCGGAACAAGCGGCACGCTTCCCGAACGGTGTTCCAGCCGTAGCCGATGAGAGCATGAGTGCGTGGATGGAATACGTGTACATGCAGAAGCCATGCCCAGCAAACGTGAAAGGCGTCGAAGTCATCATTGAAGTGCTTGATCCCAACGGCAACTATTACGAGGTCGGCAGAACCACCAGCGACGCAAGTGGCTTTTTCAGCTTAGCGTTTGATCCGCCTGTGCCTGGTAAGTACACTGTTGTCGCTAGGTTTGCTGGCTCTAAGAGCTATTGGCCTTCACATGCTGAAACCGCCGTGTTCGTTGAGGAAGCGCCACCTGCAACGCCTGAAGCCACGCCTGCGCCTCAAGCGCCAGTCGAAACCTACTTCGCTGTTTCAACGATCGCTATAATTGTCGCTGTTGCTGTTGTTGGCGTATTGTTACTTAGGAAGCGACAGTAAAACTGCCTAAAAGGCAACTTGCCTACCCCCATTTTTTGTTTGAACTGCCAAAGTATGGGCTGAATGGGCTCTGGAGGTTGATTTGGCTGCAGCAGCAAACAGCCCTTCTTCTCTTCTCCTTTAGTTTGGTTCCCCAGAGCCCCAGCAAACTCTACGTGTGGTTATCCAGCCTCTCCTTCAATAGTGTTGAGTAAACTATGGCTTTTTTTGCGGGAAAGACTCGAACCCATTTTGGTATGGATACCCGAGGATTTATACAGTAATTATTCAGATCGAAGTAATCATTATTAGGATGTGTTTGTATTCTTTTATTTGGGTGGTTTTTTGGGTGAAGCAGTGTTGGAGAAGGTTGAGGAGATAGGTAGGAAGCTTGATGAGATAAGGGGTTTTCTTGAAGATGTTTTTCTAACTGCTGAAGAGTGCGTGCTGCTGAAGGAAGTTGATGAGATAATCGGGAAGAAGCGTTTTAGCGAGTTGAAATCTCTCGATGAAGTTTAGGGTTCTCCTCCATAAAAAGGCAGATGACTTTTTAAATAGAATTAGCCTTGAAGACAAGCAACGCATTGTTGACCGGCTTAAACAGTTGGAGAATTTTCCAGCTGTCAAACTTGACATTGTTAAAATTGCAGGCGAGGCAAATACCTTTAGGCTGCGCGTAGGAAGCTATCGCGCTTTATTTAGAGTCTACGAGCAAGAAAAAATAGTAGTCATTGCCAAAATAGACACGCGAAAAAAGATTTATCAATAGCCGCCTAAAATTCCAATATTCCTTCATGAGCGTTGAAGCATAATACATGGAATTGTAAACTAACCTTTTTCAGTTAGTTCCGCTAGACGTTGCTGTATCTTGGCGCTGTTAGCTATGGGTTCTGTTTGTTCGCTCATATTTGTTTCTAGCTTTTACTGTTTTTGTTTATGTAGGCGCTTCGTTTTTTCGATCAGTTGACTAGTAACGGTCTAGGTGAAGCGCGGATAAGCAAAATTTCGGGGGCATTTGTTGTCGTTGCTGCGGCTGAGTGGGCTTTGGGCTTAGAGGCAATAGCAGTTGTAGCAGCAGTTTCATTCTTCTCTATTCTCCTTTAGTTTGGCGCCCAAAGCCTCAGCAAACCCTGCGTATGGTTATCCCGCTTCTCCTTTAATAGGGTTGAGTTGACTATAGCTTTTTGACGGGAGAGGCTCGAAACCATTTGGCTGGTACTTTTCAGCCCGCCATTTTTCTATGTTAGTTATTTATTAATGTAAAGAATTAGATGTAAAGATAGCAGTTTAGAGGGTAATGAAACTTGAAATAATAATACTGAGAGGCCGCATATTGTTAACTGATGAGCAGATTAAAAGGCATCACAAATCGATAACAGGCAACCGTCCCAATAAAACCCTGAACATACGAAACTAACGTAAACCCTTATAAAATAAATTCTATAACTAATTTAACGGGACATAAAATGGCGCCAACTGAAAAAACTAACAGGACAAAAAAGGTAATGCGCACTCAAAATGTAGGCGCACACCCCGCCCGCCACAGCGTGCACCCAATAAAATGGTGCATTGCTGAGCTTAGATGTGATGGGTTACCCCTAAAGTAGGGGCAGTTATTGTTAAGCAATTTTGAAATGTGTATTTTGCGGCGTTTGATTCTATTGATTTGGAATTCATTACCAGAATTAATAATCCATAAAAGAAGTTTTCACATATTCCCTTAGTGATGAATTTATGTTTGGAAGAAATAAACGGCGGATCAGAGATGTGACTTTTGTTCAGCCTGTTAAGGGAGACGCCTTTTTCTGTACACCGATAGCGTATGCCGTGGGTTCCAATGGTTCAAAAGTGTTCACGGATTCTGATTTGGCTCTTGCGGGCAAGCTGAAGTTGATTTTCGAGCGGGAAAAGATGACTTGGATGGAAATAAAAGAGGAAAAGGCAGGCAGCGAACACTACTTTGCGCTATACTACTATCCAAAGCGGCTGGTTACTGAGCGAGCTCCGTGCTCAGAGGAAAAGGCTACTTTGGCTGAAATAAAGAAACTCTTTGATTTCTTTGTTACTCACGAACTTGTTAGGCCTGCTGATGTGCAGAAGCCGAAGTCGCCTTCAGCTTACGGTCTATCCGAAAAAGAAACACGCGTAGAGATGGAAGTCATCCCAGTAGAGGCAATACAATAACGCCTAGCTTCCAGCGCTGTGTTTCTTCAGGCATGTTTTAATAGCCCTCCCTCTTTAGAATCAGTTTTATCGCCTTCGCCTCACACTTTCCATGAACGATAGGTGCATGCATACTTGGACTGGATCTACCGCGCAACTCTAAACAAGTTCTCTCCGTATTGTTCAAGCAAATAGGTGTGAACGGTGATTTTTTAGGTTGACAGCCTGCTAAACCTTTTTATAGGCGCGTTAAGCCTGTTGATACGTCACATTAATCATGTCATTAACGAAGCTTTTACAAGCTTTTGAGAAGCCATGAGAAATTTTGTGGCAGGAGAAAAATATGAGTAATATGAAAATGGAATCATTCCAAG
>JBNARN010000011.1:21266-29404 GCA_049718365.1 Candidatus Bathyarchaeales archaeon | reverse complement strand
ATTAACTATTTGCTGATAGATCCGCTCAACCCAAGCAGCGTCTACGCCGAGTTCTTCCGCTTTCTTCCTAACACGCGAGTACACGTCATTTTCTCTAGGCAAATCCTTAATCGGCAACCCATACTTTCGCTTTACAGCGCCAATCGAACGGCAGATTTCCATCCTTTTGCTCAAAAGCATCAGAATTTGCTCATCCACTTCGTCAATGGTCTTTCTTAACTGCTGAATTTCCTCCATCTACTTTCGCCTCTTCAAAACTTTTGGTATAAAACCCGCGCGGATCATATGATCAGTAAGAACAATTGCAACAGCAGATTCCACAACGGGCACAGCTTTAGGCACCACACACGGGTCATGTCTACCCGCAACCTTCACTGTAGTGTTCTCCATCTTTGCTAAGTTGACGGTGTGCTGTTCCTTCGCAATGGAAGGCGTAGGCTTAACAGCCACCCTAACTATTATCGGCATGCCCGTAGAGATGCCGCCTAATATGCCACCAGCATTATTTGTCTGCGTTACAACCTTACCCTTCTCCAACAAATATGCATCATTATTCTCGGAGCCCCTCAGCTCAGCAGCCTTAAAGCCTAACCCAAACTCAACACCCTTCACCGCTGGAACGGTCAGCAACATCTTGGCTATGTCCGCGTCCAACGCATCAAACAGGGGTTCGCCGACGCCCGCGGGCACATTCAAAGCGATACATTCGATTATTCCGCCGAGACTGTCGCCGTCCTTTCTTGCGCTTACGATGGCATCCTCCATCTTTTTTGCACATTCTAAATCGGGGCATCTAACTGCGGTTTCGTATCTGCGCTTGCGAATCTCCTCGAAACTGAGCGCCTCGCTAATCTTCACGTGGCCTATCGCTTTAGTATACGCTAAAACATCAACGTCAAACAGGCTTAGCAGTTTTTTGACCACTGCCCCAGCCATAACCAGAGCCACGGTGACCCTGCCTGAAAAGCGGCCGCCGCCGCGGTAATCATTAAAGCCGCCATACTTCACGCGAGCAGTGTAATCTGCATGCCCAGGCCTAGGCAAATCTTTTATGGCTTCGTAACTACTTGAGTCTACTTCTCTGTTCTCTACCATCATGCAAATTGGCGCGCCAGTGGTAAAGCCGCGGAAAACTCCTGAAAGAATCTTCACGGTGTCCTTTTCGATTCGCTCCGAAACAATTTTCGGCTGTGCTGGAATGCGCCGGTCAAGCTCTGCTTGAACATCAGCCTCGGAGAGCTGCAAACCAGCTGGGCATCCGTCGATGACTACGCCTACGCACTGGCCATGGCTTTCCCCGAAAGAAGTTATCTTAAATTCTTTACCTATCGAATTCCCCGCCAACAACATCTACTCCTAATGCACGTAAATCATCGAAGAAGTGCGGATAAGATTTTCGAACACACTCAGCATTTTGGATCCGCGTCTCGCCAGTAGCGCCCAACGCCGCGACAGCACAGGCCATAGCGATTCGATGATCATTATGCGGATCTATTGTGGCGCCATGCATTGTGCAGGGCCCTTTAATTGTCAAGCCATCCTCGTTGACGGTGATGCCGGCGCCCATTTTTTGGAGTTCTAGATAAAGCGACAAGAGCCTATCAGACTCTTTGTACCGAAGCCTCTGCGCGCCGTATATTCTGGAAGAGCCCTCCGCGTAGCATGCAAGCGCCGCGCAGACCGGGACAAGGTCTGGAATGTCCCTGGCGTCAATATCAACAGCCTTAAGCTTTCCGCGTTCGCCTTCTACTTTAACACTGTCTGGCTGAATGTGGCATTTTGTGCCCATTCGATTAAGAATCTCCACAATCGCCTTGTCATCCTGCACGCTCGCGTAATCCAGATTTCCGACGCTCACATTGGAGTGCGTTATAGCTGCGGCAGCCAGCAGAAACGCTGCAGAAGAGAAATCGCCTGGAACCTTGTGGTTGCATGGTTCATAATTTTGGCGTGCTGGTATGTAGATGCGGTCAAACGCTTCCGAAATAAGCACTCTTATGCCATGCTCAGCTATGACAGCCCGGGTCATTTGCACGTAGCCTTTAGACTCAAGCGGCGTCGTGATGGCGATTTCCGTGTCCATCTGCGCCAAAGGGCAAGCGAACATTAAGCCCGAGATGAATTGCGAACTGATGTCTCCACGGATGGAGGTTTTTCCGCCTCGTATGCCGCCGCCTCGCACATAAATTGAGGCTTGACCATCGATATGACAAGAAAACGTTTCGACACCTAACTCCTTTAGGCTTTGCAGCAGCGGCTCGATTGGGCGTTTCTCTAATGATTCGCCAAGCAAGAAAATTGAGGGTTCAGATGCTAATGCAGCCACGGGAATCATGAACCGTAAGGTGGCGCCTGACTCGCCGCAGTCTATCAGCGTCTCCGCGACTTTAGGCGGACTTGCACCCTCAACAACCCAGCAGTCTTCAGAGGCGGTTACCTTTGCGCCTAAAGCTTTGACGGCACGCAAAGCAGCCTCAGTGTCATCCGCAATCAGCGGGCGATAAATCTTGGATACGCCACCGGAAAGTGCAGCGGCTATCAGCATTCGCTGCGTGTAAGCCTTTGACGGCGGCGCATAAACTTCGCCGTCTAAGCGCTCAGCTTTTCCGATTATAACCATGGTCATCTTGCTAAAGCACCCGGGCTTTTTCATGATTCAGCTTTGCCTGCAAAATCTCGCCTTCATAATGCTGCAGCGCCGCCTTCACAGAATCGACCTTATCAGCGGGAACAACTGCCGTAACCGCGGGACCCTTTCCGCATAAGCCAGCAGCCAAAGCGCCAGCAGCCAAAGCGTCCAGAGCCACGTTAGCGCCGTAGCCTAATGCTGATGAGTAAATTAGGCCGTTAAGGGTTAGCGCTGTCCACAGGTTTCCTTTCTGTGCTTCTTTGTAGGCTATTTTGACAAGCGGTTTCACTGTTTGCAGCCTGTTAACGTCAGAATCAGCTGTGTAAGCCTTGCTGAAGGGAACATGAAATAGAACAGTTAAGTCGTCAGGCAAGGTTACTCTCTTCAGCAGTTTTCTTTTTATGTTGTCAGTGACTACGGCGCCTCCAAAGTATGAAGCGCAAGCGTCGTCAAAAGCGCCAGTTACGGTAACCTTAGCTTCAAAAGCGGCGTCCACACCCAAATTAACCAATGCCAAGTCATCAAGCTTTTTGCCTAATGCAGCGGCTGTTGCTAAAGCAACTGCGTTCGCTGCAGCACTACTGCTTTTAAGGCCTCGAGCAATGGGAATGTTTGACCATGTTTTCACATGTGCGCCGAAACGGTTGGCAACGTTGAAATGCTTGAGAACACGAAACACTGCCTTTTCGATTAGCACGGTGCTTTCAGTTGGGTCGCTTTTGATTTCCCCTTTGACTACATGAGGCTCATGGGTTAATGTAACCTCTGCTTTTGTCCATAGATCTACGCCGAACGCCGCGCCCTTACCCAGAGCTATTGCATTCACGATGGTTGCTGCGCCATGAGCTAATGCCTCAGCTTTCGCAATCACTTTTCTGCACCCGCGCGTGAGAGCTGGCTTATTGCTGCTTGCCGCATAACTTCGACAGGCGCTGGGCAGCCCGTCCAGATTTCGAAGGACGCCGCGCCTTGGTGAATCAGCATTTCCACACCACTGATTACTTTGGCGCCTGCGGCTTTTGCGTCTTTCGCCAGTTTAGTTTCCACAGGATTATATACTATGTCCATCACCGCCAAGTCAGGTCTAAGCCACTGAGGCTGCACAAGGCTTTGGTTGACGTTCGGATGCATGCCCACCGACGTGGCATTAACCAGTATATCTGCATCCTGCAGGTTCTGCTGCACAGCACTTGGCGAAAGAGCGCCGCCGACGATTTTCTTGCCGAACACGCGGTTTAGTGAAGCGGCTAACTCCGCGGCCTTTTCAGCAGCCCTGTTCAGAATAACAAGCTCTCCGATTTCCTCGGCAAGAGCGAATGCAATTGCTTTAGCTGCGCCGCCGGCGCCAAGCAGAAGCACCTTTTTATCGTATAGCGCCATGCCGTTTTCTTGGAGGGCTTTTAGTGCGCCTACGCCGTCGGTGTTGAAGCCTAAAAGCTTTCCATCTTTATTTAGAATAGTGTTGGCTGAGCCGAGAAACTGAACAGTTGAGTCCAGCTGATCTAAGTGCTTAATCACTGCGCTTTTATGGGGCATTGTGACGTTTAACCCGTGAATGCCTAAGCCACGCATGCCCCGCATGGCACTTTCCAAGTCAGCTGGCTTCACGCGGAACGCCAAGAAAACGAAGTCAAGCTTCAAATGGTTGAACGCCGCGTTTTGGATTGTTGGGCTTAGCGTGTGCGCTATGGGGTCGCCGATGACGCCGCATAAGCGCGTTTTTCCCGAGATAACCATTGTCATCGCTGCCCCAGAAGCGCGTAAGCCGCCTTCAGCTCATTGATTGTCATCTGCCCCGCAGCTGTTTCACTGCCCCGCTCCAGCGCGGCGAAAGTGAAGAAGCCGCCGAATAGCGGCGACAAAAGCCGTGATACCTTACCTAGTTCACCCATACAGAAACACACAAGTTTTGTTCTCTTCGCAGCGGCTACTGTGAAATTAAGAATCACAAGGTTGTCTTCAATACGCTGCGCGGTTGTCACAATTTTACAGACATCGGCGCCGCTGGCGATTTCTCTTTCAAGAAGACTGTTAAGCTCAGATAAGTCTAAGGAGCCGTCAAACTTGTGGAAGGAAACAATTGCTTTTGCGCCAAGCGCTTTAAGCTCCTTTACTAGGGCATTAAGCTCGGAAGTGGATAAATCTACATCAACATATTCAAAGCCGCTTTTAGCCGCATCCAGCAATAATTGCCTTTGCTCGCTTCTGCTTCTGGAAGCCCGGTCAGTGGCTATTTTAGGCGTTTTCCCATAAGCCGCCACATCCCGTAACGCATCGAGATTTCCAATGCAATCTTCCAACCTATCAAGCCTGACTTCTATAAAGTCTGCGTGCTCCGCTTCCGCTTTTTCTATTAGCCGCAGCGCTTCGGGAACGGTTTTTGGAAGAATCGACACGCAAATTTTAGCTTTCACCGCTCAATCACCGTTTCGTCAGGCACGGCTACGCCGAAGTGTCTGCCGCGGCTTTCGGTAATATGAACTAAAACGTCGTCTCCAGCTTTCAACTCGGTGACAGGCTTTGAGCCAGCAGCGGTCACGAGTCTTATTGTTTCAGCGTTCTGCAGTATCGTCTTAACCTGTTTACCTTCGGCCTCAGCTTCTACGAGGATTAAGGGTCTAAGCTCGATTTTCACTCTGCCCACGCTTGCAGAGCGCACCTTTCCGTTCCTGTCCACTAGGAGCACTTCGTCTCCTGCTTTCAGCTCAGACAGATAGCGTGTGCTCTGCAGTGATGCCAGCGTGTACATGGAAAGTGAGCCAGCGTTAACCCTGAAAGGCCGAGATTGCACATAGGGATTTTCATGAACCTCCGCCTCGACGAGAAAGAGGCCCGCGGCTTGGACACCCACAAGCATTCCTTCTCCCGGCGCCATAAGGTCACATGTGTCCACGCAGACTCTTGCGCCTGAGCTGATGGGTTTAACAGCGGTGACTTTCGCATTAACCAGCTTGATTTTTGGCGCTTGCTTCTTGACTACTGCTATGGTTTTCATAAGTTCATCGGGATTGGAGGTTTTAAGCAGGACACCATCGGTGCCTAACTCTAAAGTTTCCAGAACAAGTTTGGCGTCCTCAGCGTTTTCCACTTCTGCTATTAGCTTGCTTTTGCCTCGAGTTTTCGCAATAAGATTCTCCAGCGGGATAACGCGCCAGTCAAGGCAGTTTATGATTAGGTAATCAACTGAGCGCTCCGCGGCTTTTACAGCCGTATTCTCATCTTCTTTACCCTTAATGCTTATCCTCACGGCAGCTTGTTTGCCTTCGCTCTTCAGCTTCTTTATAGTATCCACATCAAAACCATCGAGTAGATGTACAGAGCCTTTTTCTGGGACAACATTTACCTTGGCGCCTTCAAGCAGAACAACATTGTTCTCGTTAGCAAGTTTCAGAAGCGCGGCTTTTTCGGAAGGCGAAGCAGATGGCGCTATCTCGAGCCAAAGTTCCTTCAACAGGTTTCACCTAGAATCTTCAAGGCTTCCTCAACTGAAGCGCCGCCGTGAACTATCGCTGAGAGCGCCTTAGCCATCAGCGTTGGATTTTCATGCTGGAACACGTTTCGTCCGATGGAGAGTCCGGCGCTTCCAGCGTTTAGGGATTCCCATGCCATCTGCAGGATTTCCTTATCTGTTTTGCATTTTGGGCCTCCGGCGATTATCACGGGCACAGGGCAGCCTTCCACAACAGTCTTGAAGCTTTCTATGTCGCCAGTGTAGTTTGTTTTGATTATGTCAGCGCCGAGTTCTGCGCCTAATCTTGCCGCGTGTGCCACTACCTCAACAGCATGTTCGCTTTGAATTTTGGGGCCACGAGGGTACATCATAGCCAGCAACGGCACGCCGTAAACGTCGCATTCGTCGGCAACTCTGCCCAGTTTCTGAAGCATCTTATCTTCGTCTGCAGCGCCCACATTGATATGAACTGAAACTGCATCGGCGCCGATGCGGAGCGCTTCCTGCACAGTGCACACTTGAACCTTGTTATGCGCGCTGGGCGCAAGATTAGATATAGCTGAGAGATGTACTATCAAGCCAGCGTCGTCCACGTCTACTCTTTTCGCTATGCCTTTGTTCACGACCACTGCGTCTACGCCTCCCTTTATCAGCTGGTCAATTATATTTTGCATGTTGGTTATGCCCTTAATTGGACCCATGCTGATGCCGTGGTCCATTGGAACTATCACGGTGCGATTATCTTTCTTGAAAATTCTTCTTAAGCGCCGCTCTTTACCGTGGTCCATGCTTCATCATTCCTTCTCGGGTTATTACCTTAGTCATTTTTAACGCTTCCTTAATGAGTCTTTAATTAACTGCAAAGCCCTTTCACGTTCATTCCAATCCACAAAGAGCAATATGCTTGACGTGATGGTTAAGATGCCGTAGATGTTTATCTCGTTAACTCGCAGGGTCTCTGAGATTTTACCGATTATACCGTGCGTTTCCTCTAGCCCAACACCGCTAACTTTCAGGAAGGCAACATCACGCTTCACAGCCATGGCTATGGTTTGCGCATTATTCAGCGTTATATTGTGGAGCTCTTTGAAAAGGGCGTCTATGTTTTTCTCTTGAGAGACATACAGAATAACAGAGTTAGTGTTAAGCGACATGCCAGGCATTGTGGTGTGCTCTTTTGCTTTTTCAATGATTTCCGATATGATTTGCGGGTTTTCCGAGAGTCGGCGGCCGACGATGGTTATTTCCGCTACTGGAAAAGGATTGGCTATTGCCACATCAAGCTCAGTTGCTAAAGCGCCAGTAATCACAGTGCCAGTTTGATTCAAATCGCCTGGAACATGGCTGATTACTCTAACGTTTATTGATTGTGGCTTATACTTCAACGCCTTGCTATGGATAAACTTGGCGCCTGAATCAGCAAGCGCCACCAAAGTGCTGACCTCGATTTCTGGAAGCCTCCTTGGGTTAGCGACAAGTTTGGGGTCTCCGGACATTATGCCATCCGCGTCGGTAACCAAAATAACCTCGTCAGCTTGCAATGCTTCGGCTAGAATGAAAGCGGTTGTGTCGCTTCCGCCGCGCCCCAGAGTGGTGATTTTGCCGTCGAGAGTTCTGCCAACGAAGCCTGCGATAACCGGCACGGTGCCCTTTTCGACAAGTGGCAGCACGTTTTTCCTGATTCTCTCTTCGCATTCTTTTAAAAGCGGGTTTGCATTAGAGAAAGTCGCGTCAGTTATTATGGGCCAATCATCATCTAACGGGTCGAAGTAGCGGGATTCAACGCCGTTGGTTCTCAGGGCAGCAGCGAATATGCGTACGCTTGTGCGTTCTCCCATTGAAAGTATATCGTCCAATTCGCGTTTCTCTAATTTCCCATTAGAAGTGTGTTTTGCAGTGGTTAAGAGCACGTCAGTTGTTTTTCCCATGGCTGAGACTACTACTGCGATTTTGGTGCCTTTCGCTGCTTCCTTTGCTACAGATGCCACGGCCTTTGATAGCCTTTCGTGATCAGCAAGGCTGGAGCCACCGAATTTGACCACAATTTTTCTGCCAGAT
>JBNARN010000011.1:20473-21256 GCA_049718365.1 Candidatus Bathyarchaeales archaeon | reverse complement strand
TTGTTACGCCTGGGCTTAGTTAAAATAGTAAAAGTAATAGTCGAAGCTAAAGAACCGCGAAGTAAGGCTTTCTTTTTCGGGAGCATTGCTTGTCATTGTAGCTTCGAACCTTGGTGAATGAAACATTGCTACGAAAATAAAAGCATTTCGGAAAATGTGTATCATAAATTCATACTTTTAAACCATAAGCGCTTGTGCATCTTGTAAAATTGCTGGAAGCCAGCCCGGATTAGAGCGTATAACCGAGTCATACATGCAATTTTGCATCATTTGAGGGTTTCAATCGTTACGTAAGACCGCGTGTCCTGTATTCCCTCGATATTGTAGAGCTTTTTTAGAATTTCATCCAAGTTCTCTCTTTCCACCACTATCAAAGCATCAACATCGCCGGCTATTCTGAAAGCGTGTGTAACTGCAATTTCCTTTATCTTCTCGTACACTTGAACCCTTTTAACTGGAGATACTTTGACGAGAATAAAAGCTGGTGTTGTGGAAACGCCAAGCGCGTTTAAGCCTTTCTCGGTGACATCTATGAAGCCTCGTCCGGTGCGAATGTAGCCTCTGCTTTTAAGTTTCCGGAGGTGCATGTTCAACGCTTGTCTGCTTATGCCTAATTGCGCTGCTAATTCATCTTGCTTAAGCCGCAGCGTATATGTGCTTGTAGACACGCCCTTCTCGTAAAGAGTCCTTAAAAGGCGAACTGAACGTTTAGTAAGGGGTTCCAAGTTCTTCACTTTTCTGTTAGTTTGTTAAACTAATCCTTTACGATTATCACATTATTTA
>JBNARN010000011.1:0-20432 GCA_049718365.1 Candidatus Bathyarchaeales archaeon | reverse complement strand
TGAACCACAATGTATTTATTTGCGGACAAAAAAACTATTGAAGCCATATAAAGCAAGGAAACTAGGGTGAAGCTTTAGTAATGTCAGAAGGCAACTCAGTATTGATCGGGAAGAAACCAGTAATGAACTATGTGCTGGCTTGCATAACCTTCTTTCACGGCGGAGCAAAAGAAGTAAGCATTAAAGCACGGGGAAAAGCCATTTGCCGAGCAATCGACGTCGTAGAAGTGGTTAGACGCCGCTTTCTGCCCGACGTAAAAGTCTCAAAGATAAGCATCGGTACAGATCAACTTTCAGCGAAAGAAGAAGGCAATGGGCCAACTAACATCAGCACGATAGAAATAACCTTAAAGCGATAGATTCACAGCTGCTCAGCAACTAAAGCATTCGCAGGTACTATATCATCGCTCCTCCTTTATTTGCAGGAGGGCACACTATGAAGACTGAACTATGTAGCTTCTGTTTAAAAAGTGGCATACTGTGCCAGAAGTGTTCAGCCAAAGTGAAGGCTGGCGACATAAGCGAGTTAGATTTGAAAATCGCTCGTTTGTTGTTGTCTTTAGAAGAAAAATATCCTTCCCTGCAGAATGTCAGCTTCTATAAGGCAGTTGATGTTGACAGGACTTTAGCCATAATTGTTGGTCACGGTGATGTACCCAGACTTTTAGGTTATGGTGGCAAAATCATTAAAGCCTTAGGCGATGAAGTTGGCAAGTCTATTCGTGTTTTGGAATATGGGGTTGATGATCGCAAGTTTTTGGAAGACTTGTTCATGCCACTTAGCATACTCACGATTAACACGATCTGGCTGCCTGATGGCACCACTGAGACCAGGGTTATATTAAAAAAGAAACGCGGCACGCCATTACCCTTTAACTTGAAAGCGTTAAAGGAAATTGCCCATAAAGTACGCAAAATGTCTCTGCGCGTTGAATTTGCTGATTGAGGAGCGTTTGCTTCATGAAGTTGGATTCCTTAAGCGACTGGGTTAGAACATGCTATTCTGCTGACGTAACGCCCGCTATGGACGGCAAAGAAGTTACGCTTTTCGGCTGGGTAAAAGAAATACGGGATCTCGGCGGAATTCGTTTTGTAATATTGCAAGACAGAGAAGGCACGATACAAATTACTGTCCCACGAAAAAAAGTAAGTGCCGAAGTGCTGGCGAAGTCCGATAGCTTGCAGAAGCGGTACAGCATCGGCGTGAAGGGCATTGTAAAGAAAACAACCATGTCGCCCAGAGGGATCGAAGTTATACCGAAGGAAGTCAAGATTTTTAACACGGCAGCGGCACAGTTGCCGATCGACATCACCGGCAAAACACCCGCGAACATAGAAGCACGCTTAGACGCAAGAGCCCTAGATCTCTGCCAAGAACAGAACCTTGCAGCATTCAAAATTCAGCATGTCGCCTTGGAAGCGATTCGAAGTTTTCTTTTTGAAAAGGGTTTTTTGGAGGTCCACACGCCCAGAATAATTGCTTCAGCAACCGAAGGCGGCGCCGCATTGTTCACTGTGGACTATTTTGGCGAAAAAGCATTTCTCGCTCAGAGCCCGCAGTTGTATAAAGAGCAGCTGGTTATGAGCTTCGAGAAAGTGTTTGAGGTAGGCCCTTTTTTTAGGGCTGAGGCGTCACATACTCGGCGCCACTTAAGCGAATTCATTTCCGTGGACATTGAACAAGCATTCGCTGATGCTGAGGATGTCATGGCGCTTCTTGAGCAAGTTATACATCACGTTTGCAAAACCGTAAATGAAAAGTGCACAAAAGAGTTGGCTACTCTCAAGCATAAAGTTGCCGTTCCCGAAGTTCCATTCAAACGCTTAACCTATGATAACGTGCTTGAGGACTTAAAGAAGGAAGGCGTTGAAGTGCCATGGGGCGAGGACATACCAACAGAGGCCTTCAGAACCTTGGGCAAGCTGCATCCATACTTCTACTTTATCACTGATTGGCCTACAGAATCCAAGGCATTTTACATAAAACCAAGAGAAGATAAGCCTGAATTATGCGAAGGATTCGACCTGATGTGGCGCTGGATAGAAATAGTTTCGGGTGGCACGAGAATAGCGGAAAAAGACCTTCTAATACGCAGATTAAAGGAAAAAGGGTTAAACCCGGAAAGCTTCAAGCATCATCTTCAAGCGTTCGATTACGGAATGCCACCTCACGCCGGCTGGGCGATAGGCTTAGAGAGGCTCACGATGATTCTAACCGGGCGAAAGAACATCCGCGAAGTAACCTTATATCCAAGAGACAGAACACGATTGACGCCCTAAAAAGATATGTTTCTCGAGCTATTTTATAGAACATTCCTTCAGAACAGATAATAGCCAGCAACACGGAAAGTTATTTGGCAGGGGGGGAGAATGGCGAAAAAATATGTCTTAGCCGCCTTCATTGCAGTGCTCTTAGCCGTTGCAGCGCATCTTGCGATAACTGACAGAAGCAGTGCTTTAACGTTAGCTAACAATTACGGCGACACAGTTGTAAACAAGATTCCAGGTGCGCCCTACAAGGTTAGCATCACCTTTAAAAACACTGGAACAACCGAAGGCAGCTGGGTTGTGAACATAGCCTTAGAAGGCGACACATGGTCCCAAGCTGGAACACCGAAAACTTTGCATCTTCAACCTGGAGAAACAGCAACCCTGACGTGGAACGGCACCGTGCCAGCTAACGCCCCAGTTGATTCAGTTGCAAGGCTTATAGTGTATTATGATGATTCTTTTAAAGCTCTTAATTGGTGGATACGCATCGTTTCTGCCGCGAAACTCTCAATACATTCAAGCTCTTTAGAGTAGCTGACCGCAAGGAAGCAACGTTAAAGCGTATTCAGCAGCTTAATGTAGTGTGTTTCTTATTTGCCTCGCTTAGGCGGCGCGTAACTGGCAAGCGCAATTCTCTAATGCTTGTTCCTAACAGGTCTCCCAGAAAAGATGAAATGAACGTTTCTCAGCGGTTACATCAGCAACACTTATTTCTCTTCAGAAATGAATGGTTGAATAAGGTAACCCGAAATGCTTGATACGCTTGAAACAGAACTTGTGTTTCAGATCGCGCAAGCCGCAGCGGTAGTTGTAGGCGCTTTTGTGCTAGTATTCATCTTTAATAAACTGTTGCTGAAGATGGCGGGCGGCAAAACTTCCGAATCCAAGCGAATGATCCGCAATGCCCAACGTTTTCTTCAGCTGACCATTTTCTCCATAGCCCTCATTCTACTTTTGCACATCTTCAGCGTTGACGTAACAGGGCTTTTGGCAGGCCTCGGTGTAGGCACGCTCGTAGTTAGTTTTGCATTAAAGGACATAATCGAAAACTGGATTTCAGGCTTACTGATAATATCGGGGAAAACCTACAAACTCGGCGACGTAATCCAAGTAGGCGGCAATAAAGGCGTAGTCACAGAAATAAGCCTGCGGACAACAAAACTAAAAACATATGACCGAAAAGAAATCATCATCCCCAATTCCTCATTGTTAAAAGACCGAATAATCAATTTAACTGACGGAAAAAAAGAAGCAATAACATCCGTGGTCTTCACAGTTGATTACGCCTTCAACATCGAGAAGGTAAAGAAAATAATTGAAGACGTGCTTCGGAGCCACCCCAACATTGTGGTAGACGAAGAAAGGCAACGAGAGATCAGATTTCTAGTGCGCACCAAAGAATGGGCAGTTGAAATTGAACCATTGTTCTGGATAAATGACCCAGAAAACGAAGAATTCATCAAATCCCAAATAACAGAAACAGCAAAAATAAAGCTTGAAGAAGCACAAATTTTCCCAACTTTACCAGCAAGCCTACGCGAAAATTTGTTGAAAAACAAAAACTAGCACCACAAGTAAACGGGTATTCTTGGATTTTTTACTCGCATTAATTTCACTATTTTTGCACTTAATAAAAGTGAAAATCGTGGTGCGGTCGCCGGGATTTGAACCCGGGTCGTCAACGTGGCAGGCTGATGTCCTAGACCAGACTAGACTACGACCGCTTTTTCAGGCGTGCTATCGTATTCTTTCGCTTTCTTTCATTAAAAAGTGTTATGTTTCCAAGCGCACAGTTTTCATCGTCTCCTGCAGAAAGCAATGATCAGTAACGTAGAATAGATGGCTTTTACAGCGACAATCGGAGCAGCCGAAACCCGCAACAGGCGCACCTCTCTTGCTGATTTCTTGAGCAAGCAAGCATTCCCCGCTTTTTGCTGCGTCCTTATAAAAAACTTTGATTATACTCGCCGAGCGGTTATTAAGCAAATAGTCGATGTGCCAAAACAAATGTTTCTCTTTTCTAAAATGACGGCTGATTCTATGCTCCAGATGAGCTTGTGCGGAGCCAACGTACGCGTATAATCCTTTTTTGAACGGTAAATTGCCTAAAGCGCCAACATTTACGCTTATGTCCTCGTCTAGTTGAATGATTAAAGCGTAAATACCCTTCAACATGCGTAACGGTTCTCTTTCAGCCTCTTGACATTATAGATAACTGTATAAGAAGCGAAATTTTAGTTTTTTACTTCAATTTAACCTAAACGCAAGTTCTCAAAGACGGGCAGCTAGCTGAGAAGGCGGATTTATGTTTTAAATGCTAAACCTGAAAAGAAGGCGATTTTCTTTTCTTCTTTGTAAATAGTCACGTGGTAAAAAGCCAAATTTTTTCCTTCAGATACCTTGATAGCCTCTGCCGTGAGGAGATCACCTTCAAATGCTGGTTTCAGAAAATTAATGCTAACCTGAACTGCCACTGCTACGTTTTCTCCGAAGTTAGATGCCTCAGCAAATGCGCAATCTGCAAGTGCAAAAATTGCTCCGCCATGCGCGGCGCCAAGCGAGTTTGTGTGGTCTTTTGTTACTTTGAGAGAAAGCTTTGCGTAGCCTTCTTTTACTTCAAGAACTTGAATTCCCAAAATTTCTCTGAAGAGATCTTTACCCTTCATCAGTCTCTCCTCGCCAAATGACTGTGTAAATAGGTATATGCTTTCCTTATAAAAGGAGCCACACCTTTAGGCGCAAAGATAACCACTGCAACCAAGAATAAGCCTAAGCATAACATGCGCAGCGGCGGGCCAACGTTACTTACGCTTGGAAACAGCGGATGTAAAAAGCTGTTTAGAATTGAATCGATGCTCGGCAGATATCTGTCAATGGCTACAATTATAACTGATCCAAGTATTGGCCCCTCTATTGTGCCTAAGCCGCCGATCACGCTCATCATAAGCGGGAGAAAGGAGTAATATGGATTAAAAATTGAAACTTGAATGTACCGAATGGACTGAGCATAAAGTCCTCCTGCTAAACCCGCGAAAAAAGTGCTGATAACAAATGCTATCAAACGGTATTTCCCCGTATTTATGCCGATCATTTTGGCTTCGGCTTCGTTCTGATGTATAGCTCGGAAGGCTAAGCCCAGTTTTGACTTCATTATTAAATACATTATGATAATGGAAATTGATGCTAAGGCAACTGTCAGGTAATAGAACGGAGCACCACGGTCAACTATAAGCGGCGCTCTGAATCCCATAATAGCGCCAGTAAAACTGTCAAATTCGCTGAAAATGGTAACTATGATTACAGAAAAACCGAATGTGACCATAGCCAAAAACCATGCTTTCAACCTAATACACGCAAGCCCAATCAGCAAGCCTATCGCTGCCGAGACCAAACTTCCTAAGAAAAGCCCAATAACTGGGGGCAAACCAGCTTTAACAGCTAACAAAGCAGAAGTGAAACCACCTATACCTAAGAAAGCCGCGTGCCCCAGGGAACCTTGTCCTGAAAGGGACAGCAGATTCCAGCTTGAAGCATAAATTGCGAAGATAATCATTGGAGTTAAAACTTCACTAATGACGTAGCTGCTTAAGAACAGGGGCAAAACGAGCAAGATTGCTATGGCAGCTGTAAGAAAATAAAACTTGGGTGTATGAGAAAAAGCTATTATATCATTTTTAATTGAGCCAAGCGAGCCTAATCGTGTTTTTTTCATTATAGTTATTCTCCTTTTTCGCCAAAGAGTCCTGTTGGTCTAATTACCAGCACGATTATGAGTACCGCAAAGGCAATGGCGTCTTGCCATATTCCACCAAGAAGATAAACGGCGACATTCTCAGCTATGCCGTACAGAAGCCCGCCTATAACCGCTCCGGGTATGCTTCCTAAGCCGCCCAATATGATTATTGCGAAGGCCTTGATTGTTGGAAGCGCCCCGATGGTGGGGTCAAAGGGAAAAATTATTCCATAAAGTGCTCCTGCGGCACCTGCCAAAGCAGCGCCTAATGCGAAGGTGAAAATGTAAACTCTCTCTATGTTTATGCCCATAAGCATTGAGGTATCGCTTTTTTGGCTGGTCGCGCGCATGGCTAAGCCTATTTTTGTTTTTCTTAAAAGTAGGTAAAGAGCGGCGAGTATGCCTATTACAATTAAAACTGCTAATAAGCGATCGTAGCCTATGGATACGGCGCCAAGAGAAAGCTGAAGCCCTTGAAAGGGACTTGCAATTTGCTGAGACTTGTTGCCCCACAAGAGAACCGCGGCGTTTTCAAATACGTAGATTAATCCGAGGCTGACGAAAATTTCGTTTAGCTTATCTGCCCCGAGGACTTTGCGGAAGGTGAACCGTTCAAGGCCTATGCCGATTAAAGCAACGATGCCCATTGCTGCTAGAAGAGCAACGTAAGCGTTCAAACCGAGGCTAGTGGTGAGTGCAAACGTTATGTAGGCGCCTATCATCAGCATTTGGCCATGGGCAAAATTAACTAGTTTCATAACGCCGAAGATTATGTTTAATCCTGTAGCCAAAAGGATGTAAATGCATCCGTTCGCTACGCCCCAAAGCAATGTTTCGATAAAGCCAGATGTGGTGATCATTCCAAATCGACTGAGCTATTTTCTAATGTTAACTATTTAAAATCTACGAGATTCCATCAAACACAAAAAAGAAAAGAATGGGAGGGCCCCATTAGAGCCCTGGTTGATACATCACGGGCAAAACGAAGTCGGCTTGCTTCAATTTGCCAACGCCAGGCGCAGTCGCAGGATACACTATTACAGATCTGCACTCACCGACACTTTCGTTCCATACAAGTTGCTCAACAAAAGTTACCGGCGCAATCTCATGATAGTTCGTTCCTTTGCTGAATTCGATTTTACCTGTTTCAGTCAGTATCAACATTTGCTCCAAAGCACATGATTCTATAGCGTCTCGAATCGCTGCCTTATCTAATGTTCCTGCACGTTCAATGGCGTCTTTGGCTATGTAGAAGGCATCGTACGTGTCAGCGCCCATCATCCCAGGCAGGGTTCCGTATTCCTTCTGATAATTTGTGACATAGGTCTCTATTGACTTAAGATAGTATGGCGGTCCAGCATAGGGCGCAAATTTTGATTCTAACAGCTGCTCATGTCCGTATGGCCCTAGCAAAGTGTAGAACGCAGGATCTTCGCAGCATTCCACTGCAATATACACGGTGTTTAATCCCACATCCCTCTGTCCTTCCTTTATAATTTCGGCAGTATTGGCGATGAAGTCTACAACGTAAACTGCGTCAGGCTTGGCAGCTTTTATGGCGGTAAGATCTGTTTGGAAGGAAGTAGCGGTTGTTGGATAACTTCTTTCTGCGACTATCTCTATTGGCAAGTTATTGCTTTGTATTAGTGCTTTGCTGTCAGCTGCAACGCCTTTTCCGAATGCGTCGTCACGGTAAAGTATAGCCAGCCGAAGTTTTCTGGACGAGTCAAAACTGTAGGTCTTATCAAGCAGCGGCTTCATTTCTTCAGCGAAGAATTTAACAACAGTTTTACTGTAGTCAGCTGTTGTAGTGCAGTAGTGAAACATGTAGCTCATACCTTCTGCATCATCGATTCTTCGAGCGTCACCTTCGGGAAGACCGCCATAGTTGCCCTGCGGGCCTCTTCTTGTAACAAGGCTTGACGAGGCTCCAGTTATTATGTAGGGAACACGGTTTTCGATGGCAACAACTTGGTTAGCAAGGGTGCCAGCGCTTGTGTATCCCCCTATTAAAAGATCAACCTTATCTTCTATAATCGCGCGAGTGACTGGGTCTACTGCTTTGCCAGGTGTATCATCTTTTGTATCAGCTATCACTAACTCAATGGGAACTTTGGTGCGCCATTCCGCCACGTAAACGCCTCCGGCTTCGTTGATCTCTTTAACAGCCAGTTTAGCTGCGCGATCCATGTCTTGGCCTTCAGCCTTTTCGTAACATGCAACCAAGCCTATTTTGATCGGGCGAGCTTCAGGCGAAGCCACTTGAGTTAACTGCCATCCAGCGGCGACAACAGCAATAATGACAATTAGCGCAACGAGAACTACGATTAACTTTTTCTGCATAATTTCTTCTCCATTTTTCTTCGCTAATATTAAGCGAAGAGCTAATAAAATTAACCCAAATCAACACTTTTTCGGCCTAGTTGAAAGGCTTTCAAGTTAATTTCTAGATATTTCTCTTTCAGCCTAAGCGCCATGGCCCTTTCCATGGTTTCTTTTTTTATCGGGTTTTCTGGAATCGCGGAAAGCGCTCCAAGTAGGACGGTGTTCACCACCACTGGATTTCCCAGCTTAGTAGCGATGCCTATTGCATCAACTTCGTGAACCTTGAATGCTTTCTTCTTCACTATGGCTATAAAATCGGAAGATGTCATAGGCTTGGATGTGGATTTTTGAAAAGCGAGATTGGGCGGTATATACTTCGTATTCATTATGACGGTGCCCTTCTGCTTCAACATAGGCAGAGCCCGAGCGGTTTCCAGAACTTCAAAGCCTAATATCACGTCAGCCTGGCCCTTTTCTATCAAAGGCGATTCAATTTTGTTTCCGATTCGGGCGTATGCGACGATTGAGCCGCCTCGCTGAGCCATGCCGTGAACCTCTGCCTTTGCAGCATCAAAACCATCCAATATGGCAGCCTCGCAAAAAATGTCGCTCAGCACAACCACGCCCTGCCCGCCAATGCCAGCGAAGATGACGTCAAACTTCATTTAACCAGTGCTCCTTATTGCGTTAGAGGGACAGATTTGCTCGCAAACGCCACAGCCGCAGCAGAGAGTTGGATCTATCTCGGCGCGCTCTGGAGTTAGCGAAATCGCGGGGCAACCAAAAACTTTGACGCATACGCCACAGGAGTTGCATTCTTTTAAGACTTCCCGCGGTGGGCTTTTCTCGATCAGAAGTGGACATGGTCTCTCAGAAATTATCACGGACGGACCATGATAATCAAGCATCTCGCGTATCACGTTCATTGTTGCCTTAACGTTGTATGGATCGAGAACCGCTACTTTTTCAATTCCAAGAGCCTTTGCGACATCTTGAATCTTGATTATTTTTGTGTCCGTTCCCATGGCGGTTTTGCCAGAGCCAGGTGTCGGCTGGTGCCCAGTCATAGCCACAACATGGTTATCCAATATAAGTACGCACACGTTAGCTTTGTTATATACTATGTTAAGTAAACCGGGCATTCCTGCATGGAAGAAAGTAGAATCACCTATCACCGCAAACAGTTTATCTTTAACTCCAACGTGAAACATGCCGGCGGCTTGTGAAATTCCAGCGCCCATGCAGAGGCAGGTTTGAACAGTGTTTAAGGGTGGAAGAACACCAAGCGTATAGCAACCTATGTCGCCTGTAACGATTTTATCAGTGGTTTTCCCTGAAAGGGACAAGGCGCCTTCTGGGCAAAATTGAACACATTTGGGTTCACCGTTGCATACGTCGCAAATAATAACCTTACGCTTATCTGGATGAAGGGTTATAGCGCCATAATCGCAAGTTTGGATGCACCAACCGCATCCATTACACTTGTCCTCATCTACCATGACAATTCCAGTTTCAGCTGACTGCTTCAGAGCTTTTTCTGGACAAGCAGCAACGCAAGGCGCATCCGTACAGGCTCTGCAGGCTAAAGCTGCATTTGAAAAAGGATCAAGTCTTATGGCGCGTATTCTGGACTTAAGAGGGTTGAAAACCTTTTCTTTCTCCCACGAGCATGCATACTCACAGACGACGCAGCCCACACATTTCTGTGGGTCGCAGTTTACAGATTGGCTGATCATGTTTAAAGCGTAATAGAAAGCTCTGTAGGGGCAGCCGGGGCATAGGACAGGTGGTCTTTGCGGCAAATCTAGGACTTCCTGCTGCACTGGTTCCGTGCATAACCCTAATTTTGCAAAGGCGGCTCTTATCTTGTCAGGAGTGAACTCGCCAATTTCCTCTAGTCCCAGCTGTTCTTTGCATAGAAATTTAACGTTTAAACGCTGCAGATTCTCTTCAATGTAAGGCCGTAACTCTTCAATTACAATTATTTTCGTTACTTTAGCAGCAAACTTCTTGACAACATCGGATGGGAAAGGGTATACAAAACCTAGCTTTAGCCATGAAAACTTGCGCGGTTCCAATATTGAGCGTGCATAGTAATAGCCTATACCACTTCCTATTATGCCTACTTTTTTGCCGTTATCTTCAATGATGTTAAACTTTGAGGCTTCAGCGAGCTTTTTTGCTTCAACTAATTTACTTTGCAAAATTCTCCGCTGTTTAATGGCGTTGGAGGGCACCATTACCCAACGTGCCAAATCCTTGTCAAATTCTGCCTTCTGCCTGGTTTCCTGAATCTGCCCAAGCTTCACCCGCGCTTTTCCATGAGCAACTCTAGTAGTCAATCTGACGATTACGGGCAACTGTAATTTTTCGCTTATTTCAAACGCTTCTCTAGTCATGTCCAAGGCTTCTTGCGGGCTCCCGGCGTCTAATAATGGGAGATTTGAGTGAACTGAAAAATAGCGAGTATCCTGCTCATTCTGACTGCTATGCATTCCTGGGTCATCGCAAACAGCAATAACCAATCCACCTTTAACACCCGTGTACGCCAAGGTCATAGCTGCGTCTGCCGCCACGTTTAACCCAACATGCTTCATGGAAACAAGTGCTCTTACGCCGGCCATTGAGGCGCCCGCTGCAACTTCCATGGCGACTAATTCATTTACACTCCATTCAGCGTAGATTCCGAAATCCTTTGCAACTTCAGCGATACTTTCCAAAATCTCCGTTGCAGGTGTCCCAGGATACGAAGCGGCTAACTTAACGCCTGCTTCCACTGCGCCTCGCGCAACTGCTTCATCGCCGTTGAGCAGGATAAAGCTGCCGGGATTGTCTATTGCAATCTTGGGCTTCATTGGATTAAGGCCTTCACATCTTGCCCTTGCGCAGGTCTATGACATGTTTCGCTTTTCCTTCGCTTCTAGGAATCGCCCCACACTCTACAATTTCAATTTCCGCAGTTAATCCAGTAATGCCATGTATTCGCTCTTGTAGGCCAAGTTTTAAGGCGTTTTTATCTAACCGTTTGTTCTTAGAGGCTTTTTCAGTCAATTCGACTTTAACGGTGAAAGTATCTAACGCTCCAGGTCTGTCAACTACTATTTGATAGTGAGCAGCGATCTCGGGGAAACTCATTATTGCATATTCAATTTGAGAAGGAAAGACGTTGACGCCTCTTATTATGAGCATGTCATCTGATCTGCCCGTGACTCGCATCATGCGCGCATGGGTGCGGCCGCAAGCGCATTTTTCCGTTTCCACCACCGAGATATCCCTTGTCCTAAAGCGCAACATGGGAATACCCGTTTTTGTTAGAGTGGTAAAAACCAATTCTCCTTCTTCTCCTGGAGACAAAACTTCGCCGGTTTCCGGGTCAATGGTTTCTACGATGAAATGGTCTTCCCATATATGCAGTCCGTTATGCGCGTTGCATTCTATTGAAACGCCTGGCCCGCATAATTCTGTCAGCCCATATATGTCAAATGCTTCGATGCCTAGTTCTTCTTCTATGCGGTCTCTTATTTTTTCAGACCATGGTTCTGCGCCGAAAAGACCTATTCGCAGCTTCAAATCTTTTTTAGGATTCACGCCCTCTTTGACCATTGCTTCAGCGAGATAAACTGCAAAGCTCGGAGTGCAGCATAGCACAGTGGCGCCTAGGTCTTTCATGAGTTTTATTTGTCGCTGTGTCATTCCACCGCTTGCCGGAACAATCATTGCTCCGATTTTCTGAGCGCCGTAATGAAAGCCTAATCCGCCTGTGAACAGGCCATAGCCATAGGCTATGTGAACTACGTCGGTTTTTCTGCTTCCTGCGGTGTAGAGTGTTCTTGCCATCAATTCTTGCCATACTTCCATGTCGTTTTGTGTGTAGGCGCCGATTACGGGGTTGCCTGTTGTTCCGCTTGAGGCGTGAATTTCAACTATTTCAACAGGGTTTACTGCAAGCATTCCGAGTGGGTAGTTATCTCTGAGGTCGTCTTTTACTGTAAAGGGAATTTTCTGCAGATCCTCTAATGTCTTTATGTTTTCAGGTTTCAGCCCAGCCATATCGAGTTTCTTTCTGTAAAATGCGCTGTTCTCGTAGCAATGTTTCACTTGCTCTTTGAGTTTTTTAAGTTGGTGTTTTCTTAATTCTGCGGTAGGCATTGTTTCGATTTTTTCATTCCAATATTTGCTGTCGCTCATGCGTTCACTCTCATAGACCAAGATATGCCTCTTTTATATGGTTGCTACATAATAGTTCTCTACTGTTACCCTCTAGCATTATTTTGCCTTGCTCAAGAACATATGCCCTGTGGGCTATGTCGAGGGAATCATGAATGTTCTGCTCTACCAAAAGGATAGTGACCCCTTCCTCGTTGATTTTGCGCACAGTGTCTAAGACTTTTTCCACGATTAGAGGCGCTAACCCCAGAGATGGCTCATCTAGAATCAGCAGTTCGGGATTCGACATTAAACTCCTACATATCACAAGCATTTGCTGTTCGCCACCGCTGAGTGTTTGAGCTAAGGCTTTTTCTTTCTTTTTAAGCACAGGAAAGATCTGGTAACATCGTTCTTTCGCACTTTTTATTTCGTCTTTATCGTCTGTGGGGTAGGCGCCCAACTGGAGATTTTCTTCAACTGTCATTCTGGGAAAAATTTCTCTACCTTCGGGAATCAAGGTTATTCCTTTTTTTACTATCTCATACGGCGGCAACTTTTCTATGTTTTCTCCTTTAAAACGGATCTCTCCTGTTTTTGGATGGAGCAAACCCATAATTGTTTTCACAAGCGTAGTTTTCCCCGCGCCGTTAGGTCCAATTATACTGACTATTTCTTTTTCTTTCACTTTAAATGATACGTCGCGAAGTATCTGGATTACGCCGTAGGAGGCGGATATTTTTTCGACTTCTAACATTTTAATCTCCACATAGTGAATATCTTTTGCCGAGGTACACTTTCACTACCTTCTCGTTGTTTACCACTTCTTTCGGTGTCCCTTCAAAAATTTTTTCGCCATGATGTAAGACTATTACTCGGTCACATAAGCTCATAATTACTTTCATTACATGCTCAACCATGAGCACCGTTATTCCCTGTTTGTTGATGAGCTTTATCAGTTTGATAGCTTCATCGCTTTCTTTCGGAGTTAACCCCGTAAGAAGCTCGTCTAATAGAAGTAAGGTAGGCTTTGTTGCCAACGCTTTGGCGAGTTGAACGCGGCGTAGCTCAACTACGTTTAAGTTTTTGGCGGGCAGGTAAAATTTTGTCTTGTCTATGCCTACAAACTCCAACAGTTCCTTCGCTCTAAACAACGCTTCGGAGTTTTTAGCGCCTTTTTTCTGGGCGAAAAGCGCTGCGGTAAGCACGTTTTCGAGCACGGTCATCTCTGGAAATGATTGGACAGTTTGGGAAGTTTTTGTTATGCCCTTGGCGCAGATTGAGTAGGGCGGGAGCCTCGAGATGTCTTCGTCTAAGAAGAAAATTTTTCCTGAATCAGGTTTGTATACGCCACTTATGAGGTTGAGTAATGTTGATTTTCCAGAGCCGTTAGGTCCGACAAGCCCGGTGACTTCATTTTTGTTTATGGTTAAGTCGACGTTTTTTAATGCTTGTAGTCCTCCGAAGCTTTTTGAGATTCCGATGCACTTCAGCAAATGGCGTTGGCTCCCAAGTAGCGGGTCGTTTACTATAGCTTATGTTAAAATATAAATATTGTCTGAAGCTAACTGGATTACGGTGCTACTATGCCTATACCACAGGTGGGTGTTTATCTGGATAATAGACCTGGCTCGTTGTCTGAGGTTATGGCGCAGCTGGAAAAGAATGATATTCGGGTTTTTGCATTGTCAATTGCTGATGCAGGCGAGTACGGGCTGGTTCGAATGGTGACGGAGGATCCGGTTAAAGCTACGGTTGTTCTGGAGAATGCGGAGTATAATCTTGCGAAGTCGAGAAAGAACACGGAGGTTACAGCGGTTTTCATTACGGCAGAAAATAAAATGTCGAAGATAACAAAGATTCTGGCTGACGGCGGCATAAACATTGAGTACGCTTACTCGTCTGCGGTGCATGTGGATGGCAAAATTGCGTTGATACTGCGAGCCAGCGACGTGGAAAACGCTGAAAAAATATTAAAAGCAAACAGTGTAGCCATTTTATCGCTCGAGGAAATCAAAAAATACTTCCAATAAGTTTGCTTTCTCTAGCACTTGGAACATAATACACCTTCCTCATATAGAGGGTCGATGGTTCCGCGCTATAGTTACTCAAATAATTTTTTGGAAAAAGGGAAGATTTTAGCACGTGCGAACTGCAAAAGTAGCCTCACGGCTATATAGTTTTCAATACATCCTAGGAATGGTGACTCTGAAATTAATCATTTAATTAAATCCTTGAAAACCACATAGAAGATTACTAATTCATAAAGGCTATAACCAAAATTAATAAGCACAAAATGTGAAGAAACTTGTCAGGGAATACAGTTCTTAACTTCATTACGTCAATCTTCATGCTGCTTATTATGGGTGCTATAGTCTTTCTGTCGGTTTCCGTGGTTTTTGGTGATGGCCGAATAGAGTCTGTTCTGCCGCTTATAGGAGTGGTTCTTGCAGCGGTGATCGCTATTTTCATATGGAACAGCCTAAAAAAAGGGTATAGACGCAATTAGTAGTCTACCTTGATTATTTGCGGAATCTTGCCGGCAGTCCCTGTGAAATCCTTATAGATTATGAGTACACCTTCCACGCCTTGAATTGACAGGGCTTTGTTTATTCCTGCTTGGATGGCGGCTTGGCTGTCCTCGCCTTTCACCACGTTACACACTGCCGTCGCTGCAGCATCAGCCAAGCCTGCGTTTTTGCAGAATACTGTCGCTGCATCTGCATCTCCAAAGCTTAAGGCGTGGCTGAAACGACCAGAACTAGTCGCAACGCCTATGGGAAACTCGGTGAGCCTGAAGCCGAACCGTTTTGACAGGGGCGTGTCCCCGGCTGCAACCGCCACGTCAATGGGCAGATTTGCTATAGCGGAGATTTCGCCACCGTTTTCCACAACTGCTACCTTGCAGCCGGCGCGAAGCATGGCTTTTACAGCTAAGTCGGCTAAGACGCCGGCGACGGCAGCCATAGGCCCAACGTTTGCTTTTTCAGCGGCTTCTGCCATCAGTTTGGCAACCAGTGGCTTGCTGGGCACAGGAACGGGCTCGAGTGCATGGAGAAATTTTGGGTTAGCAGCGATGTACTCTTCCAGCTTGTGTCTATGGAGTTTAAGGGATACTTTAGCTGCTTGAATGCCTTCTGGCTTGTCGGAGATTACAACGCACTGTGACTCCTTAAAGACAAAGGATTCCTTGAGCAGGTTCTTCATTGCTTCGCTCCAAGCAGCTTTACTGCCTGCTATTGGCGGTGGCTTCCGCGTTATTATGTTTCACAGACTTGATGGCTCTAGTTGGGCAAGCGTCCACGCATGCGCTGCAGATGCTGCCAATACACTTTTCTTTGTCAAAAACCACAGATTTGTCCTCGTCAATTTTAATCGCCTCAACGGGGCATAGCGTGACGCAAGCGCCGCAACTGATGCATTTCTCGCTGTCAACCTCAATAAGCTTTGGTATGCTTACCACGGCGCCTCTTTGGCGGAAAGCCTTAACCACTTTGTCCAGTGCGTCGTTGGGTACTTCGGCTAGAACCTCGCCGCCTTTTGAGTTCACATGCGCAGTCATAATGTTGATTGGCACTTTCAATTCCAAAATTATCTGTGCGATTATTGGCTCTTCAACGATGCTTTCTGAGAACCTAAGGAGTATACGCGCCATTTAGCCTTTCACCTTCCCAGCAGTTTAGACACGTCCTCAGCGGTAACGATGCCCAACACCCTCTTGTCGTTGTCGATGACGGGTAACGCGGAAATGTTATGCTGCGCCATCCGCTTCGAAGCCGTCTCTAAAGGCTCATCAGGCTTCGATGTTATCACTCGGCGGGTGACGACGTCTGCCAGCGCGGTTTTGCCATGTGCTAACGCGCGGGTTATGTCCCATGAAGTCACTATGCCAGTTAGCTTGCCATTATCGTCAACCATTACGATGTGGTTAACTGAGCGCGTGACTATTCGCTCAGCGACTGCCTGTAGCGTCTCATTTTCTTTACACGTGACTGCCTTCTGCATTACATTAGCTACAAATGATACCTCTTCAGTCTGCCGCATCGGTTTGAACACGGCGTCAAGCGGTAAGCGTTCAACAGGTGCTGTTAAATAGAACTCACCTTCTTCAATCCACCGTTTCAATGTGGCAGCTATTTTCCGCGCGGTTTTCAGGCTTGACAGCGAGCTAACTCGTATTCGCTTGTCTCCTATTGTTATTGAGCCTGACTTCAGCTCTTTGTAGCTTACCCGCGCCAGCACTGGACGATCCCTACGCGGCACACCATAATCCACCACGTTTGTGAAGATTTCTTCGTCGCGTATGGCGGTTTTCTTAGCTAATCCCTCGTTTAAAATAGGTATGGGTATGCCTATTCCAACGTAAAGTGTGGTACCATATCTCGTGAAAGATGCACCCCGCAGAAACTCTGGGCTCATTTTCTTGGCGTCTCCACGGACCATTATAGTTCCTGAACGGTTCTGCGGATCATGCTGGGTTCCCTCGCCGATCACGTAGCCTTGCGTGCCGCCCAAGAAAATTCTTGTGCCGATACCTATGGTCTCATAGTCAGGATCATTCATTAACGGGTTTAGCTCACCCGCCCCAGAGTAGGTAGCGTTTTTCAACCTCGGCAACAGCTTGCCCATGTACGTGTAAATTGTTTCGTCGCGGCTGTTCACGGCGCAGGCATAACGTTGATAGCAATTGCGGAAGTTCAGCAGATAAAACTGGTTCAAATCGTTTTTTGTCAGATGTGTTCGAACCTGTGTTCTCGGGTAGCAGTCTGTGCCGTATGCGGTGGCCCT
The DNA here is from genome assembly GCA_049718365.1 of Candidatus Bathyarchaeales archaeon. Lineage (GTDB taxonomy): Archaea > Thermoproteota > Bathyarchaeia > Bathyarchaeales > Bathycorpusculaceae > JAOAIV01. The sequence continues at coordinate 3,169 of JBNARN010000011.1, read as the reverse complement.
CAACTCAACTTCTTTGCCGCTCACGAGATCCTCGATTACGTGGCCGCCGCCGTACTCGAAAGGCTGCCGCTCTGACATGGCAGTGGCGCCTATGTACAGGTCAACAGCTGCGCCAGGATGACAAATCGGCACGTCGTTTATCCATGCTTTCTCAATTTTTATCGGCGGATCGGCGTGTCCAAGGTTTATGATTGCGCCTGAAGAGCACATTGCGCCAAAAGTTCCGGTGGTTACAACGTCAACTTCTCGGAAAGCAACTTCCACGCCGCTGCTTTCAACGAGACGCTTCATCTCTTCAGCGGTTAAAACTTGGGCATCGCCTTTTCGTATTTTCTCGTTTATTTCTTCAATTGTTCGGGTATTCTGTTTGGGTTTGAGTTTCGTTTACCTCCAACCAACAACCGAACCGAAATGCTCAAACGTGTATTAAAGGCTTTTGGAAGTTTCTATACGTTTAGAAAGTGACACTTTTAATTTCACAGCAAACTGCAAACATGCAAAGATAAATGGCATTGAGGTTCAATGGGAATCGGTGCTTCACCAGAGCTTCCACGGCAACTCGTCCATGTATTCATTTAAAGAGCGAATTGTAGTGCCATTGTTACCTTGCTGCTGTAAAACTTTTACAAGGGCCGAAGCCAACTCGAGATTTGTAATAACGGGAACGTTGAATTCCACCGCTTGTCGCCGTATGATGTAGCCATCTGTCAAAACATCGGAGTAGCTCTTATTTTTACTGCCCATCGGAACGTTTATGACCAAATCGATCTGCTGCTCTCGAAGATAATCAAGAATATTCGGGCTTGCGCTGGCTTCTTTAACCTTATGCAAGACAGTTACATTTTTAATTCCTTCCGCCTGCAACACCTCAGCCGTATGCGCAGTAGCGTAGATCTTGAAGTTCATCTCCTCAAACGCCTTCGCTATAGGCACAACTCTGCGCTTTGGTTCTTCACCGCCAACTGTTATTAGCACGGAGCCGCCCTTAGGAGGAATACGGAACTCGGCTGCTTGCAGCGCCTTTGAGAAGGCGTCAGCGAAGTTTTCACCTAAACAGGCTACCTCACCTGTGCTGAGCATCTCAACGCCTAAAACCGGGTCTGCGCCGCTTAACCGCATGAAACTGAACTGAGGAACCTTAACGCCAACATGCAGCGTAGGCGGCAGTGTCGTAAGGTCGATTTTTTTGCCCAGCATCGCCAATGTCGCGAGCTCTATGAGGTTTACGCCGCGGGTTTTGCTTACAAAGGGCATTGATCTTGACGCGCGCAGGTTACATTCGATAACGTGAACCACGCCATCTTTCACGAGATACTGTATGTTATATGGGCCTTTGATATTCAGCGCTTTAACGATTTTTTGCGTGCATTCCTCAATTTTTTTCTGAATTTCAGGCGAAAGCGTGTGAGGCGGAATGCTCATCGTGGCGTCGCCGCTGTGGACTCCCGCGTTTTCCACGTGTTCCATTATGGCTCCAATTAGGACGTTTTCACCGTCGGAGACACCGTCAACCTCGACTTCTTTTGCTTTTTCGATGAACTTGGAAATCACAACGGGATGTTCACGGGAGACTTTGGCTGCCAATTTGAGAAAGTTTTCCAGTGCAGTCTCGTCGTATGCTACACGCATGGCTGAGCCGGACAAGACGTAGCTGGGACGCACGATTACGGGATAACCGATTTTTTCTGCGAAACGTTTAGCCCCGTCTATGGAGGTGAGTTTACTCCAGCTTGGTTGGGGAATGCCCAGTTCATCTAGGAGAGCACTGAACTTTGACCGGTCTTCAGCTAAATCTATGTTTTCTGCGGAAGTTCCCAGCAACTTTACACCCGCGTTTGCAAGTTTCAATGCCAAGTTATTGGGGATTTGGCCGCCAACGCTGGCGATTACGCCCATGGGCTGCTCTTTCTCGTAAATGTCCAGAATCCTTTCAACAGTCAATTCTTCAAAGTAAAGTTTGTCCGAAATATCATAGTCCGTTGAAACTGTTTCCGGGTTGTAGTTAACCATTATGGCTTCTTTTATGCCGTTTTTCTTAAGCGCCCATATTGTGTTGACGCCGCACCAGTCAAATTCCACGCTTGAGCCAATTCTGAAAACTCCTGCGCCCAGCACGATAACCTTACTCTCATGGGTACAGAAGGCTATGTCGTCTTCATCTCCGCCGTAGGTTAGGTAGAGGTAGTTGGTTTTAGCAGGCCATTCAGCCGCCAAAGTGTCAATTTGCTTCGCAACTGGAACAATTCCTGCTTTTTTCCTGAAGTTTCTTATCGTAAACGGGTCGGTTTTTAGGCAGATGGCAATTTGCTCATCAGAAAAACCTAATCGCTTCGCTTCTCTCACAATTTCCGCTGCATCGCTGTCGCTGAGTTTTAAGGCGCAGAGTTTTCGCTCCATGTCAATGATATTCTTGATTTTATAGAGAAAGAACGGGTCGATGCCGCTTAAGCGGTAGATTTCCTCGATAGATATGCCCATTTTTAAGGCTTTGACTATTTTGAAAAGTCTTTCGTCAGTTGGGTTTGCAAGCACATCCTTAATACTTTCGATAGGTTCAGGTTCCGAATCCTCTTCATTACAGACGAGGCCTTTTTTGCCTATGTCTAACATCCTCACCGCTTTTTGTAGTGCTTCTTCTACGCAGCGGCCAATTGCCATTACCTCGCCTACAGAACGCATTTGGGGACCAATGTGGCGGTCTGCGTTTTTGAATTTCTGCAGGTCCCATCTTGGAATTTTAATTGTAACGTAGTCGAGGGCGGGTTCGAAGCAGGCTGTGGTAACGCCGGTAACTTTGTTGATGAGTTCAGGTAGAAGGTAGCCGATAGACAACTTTGTGGCAATGTAGGCCAATGGATATCCTGTTACCTTGCTTGCGAGGGCGGAGCTTCGTGACATGCGCGAGTTTACTTCGATAACGCGGAACTCTTCAGACTCGGGATGCAAGGCCCATTGAATGTTGCATTCGCCAATTATGCCCAAGGCTCTTATGGCGTTTATTGACGCTGACCGCATAAGGTGATATTCACGGTTTGTAAGCGTCTGCGAAGGCGCAATGACAATGGAGTCGCCAGTGTGAACACCCATTGGATCCAAATTTTCCATGATACAAACGGTTAAGCAGTTGTCTGCGTAGTCGCGCATTACTTCATACTCAAGTTCCTTCCAG
>JBNARN010000010.1:0-29497 GCA_049718365.1 Candidatus Bathyarchaeales archaeon | reverse complement strand
AACGCTGGAGATTGCAGGCCGCAAGGAAACCGACGCCCGCTACGTTTCAGACTTCCTATACACGCCCATGCAAGTCGCCGACATATTCCACTTAGACGTGAAAGTCTGCCAGCTCGGCATGGACCAGCGCAAAGCAAACGTCGTCGCCCGCGAATTAGGCGAAAAAATCGGCTACTGGAAACCCGTCTGCGTCCACCACCACCTTCTCCAAGGCTTAGAGAAACCCAGCGTATGGCCCATTCCGCAGGGACAGGAAAAAGAGGCGCTGTCCTCTGCGAAAATGTCGAAAAGCAAACCAGAAACCTGCATCTTCGTCTATGATAAGCCCGAGGAAATAAGACAAAAAATGATGCGCGCCTTCTGCCCAGAAAGAACCATCACATTCAACCCCATAATCGACATCTGCAAGCACATAATCTTCCGAGAAAAACAAGTTTTCACCATAGAACGCCCAGCGCGATTCGGCGGCACCATCGAGTTCCACAACTTCAACGAGCTTGAAGAAGCATACGCGCAGGGCAAGCTTCATCCGCAGGACCTCAAAAGCGGCGTCGCCGAAGCGCTCGCGGAAATCCTTGAGCCTGTGCGCCGATACTTCGCAAATAACAACGAAGCAAGCGATTGCTTAGAGACTGTCCGTAAAGCAAAAATAACAAGGTAACCGCCTTGTCTACGCGGCTAAAAGAAAAAGAAGAAAAAATCCTCCAAATTCTAGAAGAGCTTGCCGAAGAATCCGCAAAAGGAACGCCCATAGTGGTTGAAGGAAAAAAGGATGCTGGTGCCCTCCGCGCCCTCGGCGTCGCAGGCGTAATAGTGACGGTTAAAACTGGCGGGAAATCCCTCGTGGACGTGGTCTCTGAAATAGAAACTCTGAATGCCTCTGAAGTTATTCTGCTGTTAGATTTTGATAGGCGAGGAAAAGAAAGCGCCAAGCTTCTCAAAGAAAGATTAGAGCACGCGAAAATAACGCCCAATCTCAGGTTTTGGCTGGAGCTTTCAGCGTTGCTGGGAAAAGAAGTTCAATGCGTAGAAAGCCTCACCGCGTATCTAGACACCTCGCATGAAAAAGTTTACTCTCACCGCTAAGCCAAAACGCAAACTAAGCTTTGAAATACCCCGCGAGCGCTTTACAAGCCACGCTAAATTGCCTAACTGTAACAAAATATTTTAACCACCACAATGCTGTTAAAGTATAATTGAGGAGATCTTGATGCCAAGAGCTTTTGTGTTGATAAACGTGGAATCGGGCTCAGAAGACGAAGTCTTAAAGTTGCTAAAAGTGGTCGAAGGCGTAGAGGAAGCCTACTTTGCCTACGGAGTTTACGATATAATCATAAAAATCAAAGCTGACTCCATGGATGAACTGAAAGAATTGGTGACACGGCGAATTAGATCGATAAGCAAAGTAAGATCAACGCTTACCTTAATCATGATGGAAGAATAAGCCGCCTCACTCCCTTTTTAACCCAATTTTTAGTTGTTGCCTTTTAAGCACAAATCATATAGCATTAGAACAGCAAACAGTATTGCATAAGGGTGAAGCTTGCTTCATGCAAAGAGCTTATTCACGGTTGCTTGGCGTAGTAGGAAAACCTAACACGGGCAAATCAACTTTTTTTAGCGCTGCCACTTTGGCGCCAGCGGAAATTGCAAATTACCCTTTCACCACAATAAAGCCTAACAGAGGCGTCGGCTACGTGCGGACACCTTGCGTTCACGAAGAATTCCAAGTGAAAGATAACCCCCGAAACTCCCTCTGCCTCGATGGCGTAAGGCTGGTTCCCGTGGAAATCATAGACGTCGCAGGGCTCGTTCCAGGCGCATGGGAAGGACGCGGGCTAGGCAACCAATTCTTGGATGAGATACGCAAAGCAGACGCGCTTATTCACATAGTTGACGCCTCAGGAGGCACAGACTGCGAAGGCCGCTTGTGCAAGCCCGGCGAACATGACCCGCTGGAAGATGTGCGTTTCCTAGAACGCGAAATAACTATGTGGATGGCTTCGATAATCAAGAAGGACTGGGCGAAGCTTGCTAGAACCGCAGAAGCCGAATCAAAAGATCTTTACGGCATGCTTGAAGAGCGCTTAAGCGGTTTAGGCATAAGGCGCAGTCACATTTTTGAAGCCGTCAGAAAAGCTGGATTAAACGCGGACAAGCCAACCAGTTGGAGTGAAGAAGACTTCATAAAATTTGTTGATACCCTTAGGAGAATTTCAAAACCCATGCTCATAGTAGCCAACAAAATCGACATACCAGCGGCAGAAGCAAACCTAGAGAGGCTGCGTAAACTTGATTACATAGTTATTCCCTGCAGTGCTGAAGCCGAATTGGCGCTTAGACGCGCAGCTGAGAAACAACTTATTGACTACAAGCCAGGCGACTGCAACTTCAAAATACTCCAGCCGGACAAGCTTTCGCAGAGCCAAATCAAAGCTTTAGAAACCATACGCGAAAAAATCCTCCTAAAAAACGGCTCAACAGGCGTTCAAGAAGCTATAAACATGGCTTACTTTAAGCTTCTAAACATGATAACTGTTTACCCCGTGGAAGACGTGGAGCACTTGTCAGACCATGATGGGCGTGTTCTGCCGGATGCTTACCTTGTGCCCTATGGGACAACGGCTCGCCAATTTGCTTATCTGATTCACACGGAGCTTGGCGAGAGCTTCATTTATGCCGTTGACGCGCGAGAACGGAAAAGAATCGGCGAAGACGCGGTTCTACGCGATAGAGATGTCATTTCTATTGTGAGCGCTAAAAAACGCGGGTAGCCATTGTTCACGTGCCGTAACGGCGTTTGCGTGTTTGAAATGTCCGTATGGCCCTCAAAAGGTCTATCAGCCTGAAGTCAGGCCAGTAAACATCCAGGAAGGCAAGTTCGCTGTAGGCTGACTGCCAAAGCAGAAACCCGCTTAGCCGTTCTTCGCCTGAAGTTCTAATAATTAAGTCAGGCTCCTGCTTAGGCAGATGCGCCGTGTAAAGGTGCTTCTCGAAAACGTTTTCGTTTACCTCATCAAGTTTCAATTCGCCATTCAGCACTTTTTCGGCAATCGATTTAGCAGCGTCAACAATTTCAGCTCTTCCACCGTAAGCAAAAGCAATATTCAAAAACTGGTTAGCATACGCTTCGGTTGCTTTTTCCACGTCTGCGATAAGCTGCTGGAGGCTTTCCGGCAAAAGATTTATGCGGCCAATGACCTTAACGTGCACCTTGTTTCGGTGTATACGCTCCTCAGTCAAAAGTTTACGAAACTTTTCTTCTGCAAGCTTCATTATTTCTGCAACTTCTTGTGGTGACCTCCTAAAATTCTCCGTAGAAAACGCGTAAAGCGTAATAAACTTCACTTCAAGCTTGTCACACCACTCCAGAAGCTGCTCAACCTTTTCAGCGCCCTTTTTGTGGCCTAACCATGGATTAAGATCCTTCTCTGAAGCCCATCGTCTGTTTCCATCCAAAATTATGGCGATATGCTCTACCTTAGAGCCATTCTTAACTTGATGCCATAACCATTTTTCATAAAGTTTGTAGGCGCCTACAACTGAAAGGAGCTTCTTAAGCACCACTTAATTGAACCCCACGGCTTCGGGACATTGCCACAATGGTTTACCTTTTGTGAAGTAAAAACTTGAATGCCTTCAATTAAAGCTTGCTGTAGTTTAAACAGAATCCAGAATAAGCGAGTCTCACGGCTTGTCTGCTGATAGGTTTTCTTCAAGTTCTTCAGCTTTGCTTTCAGGTTTTTGGAAGAAGTCTGCGGTCGATCTGTGTATGACAATTACCAACAGCACTGATGCAATGGCGATAAGTATGCCTACAACGATGGTGTAAACCAAATTGGCAAATTCTGGATTACCAAGTCCAACTCCTGGCTTGATGAGGATGTTTGCTGTGGCGTCAAGAATCCAGCGGAACCATGTAACCAGCACCACTAGGGCAGCGTTACGCAGCAATCGCGCGTCTCGCTCAAAATAGAAACGTATGCTTCTGCCGAAGAGCGCGATGATTATGCCTACCACCGCAAGATCTGTGAATCCTTTAATGAAGAAGCCCGCCGCTTCTGGAAGTTTGCTAAACCAACCAGCCAAATCTTCAGGAATCGGCGTTACATTGTTTACCGCATTGTTTACACCCAAGTATATACCCACCGCTGTGCAGAGGATTCCCGCGATGACGGTGTAATTCGCGATCTGCATGGGTAATGGCGGCGGCGAATACTCTCTAGCCCACTTGTAAAAGTTTCTTGCGCCTCTGTCGATGCCAAAACCCTTAACGAGAAAGACTACTCCCAAAATAAGTACTATGGCTATGAGATAATAGTTAACGGCGCCTGGTATTATGGAGAGAACACCATAAAGAAAGAAGAGCAGGCCAGGTATGCCTAGAGCTAAGCGAGCGTAGCGGGGGTTTTCCCATATTAGCCGAAGGTATCGTGAAAAAAGCGCAGCCGTCTCCTCGATGGATTCACTGTGCTTAACAACTATTCGTCTAATAGATGAAACGGGCACTCTTGATTCAACAAGCGGCAAGACTGCTTCGTCTGAATATCCATCTGTAACCAAAATAATTTCGCTAGCATTAAATGACTGAATTATATTGTTTAATTCAGCGACTAGTTTTCTGTCTGCACTTACTCCACCCAGTTCCGTGCCTGATATTGTTGCGATCTCGAAAATTTCATCTGCTTGCTTTTCGTTTTGTAGGCGGTCGTATAAGCGTATGGCTTCAAACATGGCGTTAGCGTCTGGTTCTTCAGGATCATTCAATGCCAAGGATACAGCGGCTTCCAAATTTGCGGCTCTTCCCAAAATCGGAGTTTTAATTTTTGCTTTCTTTTCTATATCGCCGTCTCTATCAACACATAAAATTAGAATACGCGTCTCTGCTTTCTTCGCCATTTCCTTTTTATTCATCTATTCTCTATTCCTATTCTCTTTACAAGAGAACTTTAATCTTGCGTTGGCTGATCTTCTGAGTCGTCGTCTGCAAGCAGCTGAAACTCCTCCCAGCTTAGCTTTTCGCCACGCTGCAGTTTGCTCCGCGCCTGTGCCTCCAGCTTTTCCTTAAGTGCCCTTTCAGCAGTTTTCTTCTCCATTTCGCTTTCTTCCTTTATAGCATTTTGCAGTTGCCGCTTTTGCTCCATCAGCGCCTTAAGCTTTTGATGCAACGGTTCAATCCGCTCTTTCGCTTGCACATAAGCACTATGCGCCTGGTCAGCGTCTTTTTTAATGGCATTGGCCTCATTAATTTTGGCAACTATAGCCGCATGAAGGTCTTGGCTTCTTTGCGCAGCACTAATTAGTTCCTGATGGCTCGCGTTCGCCTTGGCTTCAAGCGCTCCCAATTTTTCCCGCAATTCCTCAATTCTCATGTTGTGCTGCTCAATTTTCTGATATATGCTTAACTGCGGCTCAAGCTGCTTTACCTCTTCCACGAGCCTCTTCTCTTCTTGCAGATCGAGCGATGTTGTTTGAATCTTCCACTCAATCTCTTGAATTTCTTTTTCTATCTGTTGCCTGCTTTTCCGCGGCTTATTTGCCTTCAACGCTGTTAACTTTTTATTTATTGACCTTATTTCTTCGACGATTTTCTTCTTTTCTTCACGCGCAGCGTCACGTTGCTGTTTTAAGACTTTAACTGTCTCGTTTAACCGGTCACGCTCATTTCTAAGTGCCTGTATCTCCTCTCGGTACTTTCGGAATTTTCCGTTAAGTTCATCTCGCTTTTTCACATGCACTTTTATCTCTGCAGCAGCTTTGTTGATTTCTTCTTTCAAAGCGGCTATTTGCTCGGTAAGTGTTGCAATTTGCTCTGTCACATGTGATCCTCTGCAAAAATGTCATAATAGCATTGTGACTTTTAAATAAATATTAATTCAAACATTTACTTTTCCACTGTTACATGCCGCCGGCGACTTGCAACATCCTTACCATAAACAATGTGCAGCGCTAACACCAAATATCACGTATGTCTCATCATCGAAAATAACTTTTAAATAATAAAAGAAAGAATTACCCATATGCCCTTGAAAGTATTCAAGGAGTAAAGGAGAGAGAAGATTGAAGAGGACAAACAAAGTTGCTGCTGCAATTGCTGTTGTCCTATTACTTGCTGCTGCCAGCTTCGCTGTGCTGGTTTCTAAAGCTCAACTACAACTAGGTGAAGTTCCAACCTTTCTATATGTCAGTGTCGCCCCAAACCCCGTAGGCGTTGGACAAACAGTGTACGTTAACGCCTTCTTCAGTAAACCCCCGCTTACTGCGGGTCTCGCCGGTACAGGAGACATGTACACTGGTGTAACAATCGAGGTCACAAAGCCAGATGGAACAAAACAAACTCTAGGTCCATACAAGTCTGATCCGACAGGCGGTATGTGGGATACATTTGTGCCGTCAACAACAGGACAATACAAGTTCAAAGCGATCTATCCTGGCCAGTACATAAACGGGTCCATGTCCGGCTTGTTTGGTCCACCCACACGTGTTGAACTAACCTACAAGCCCAGCACCAGTGCAGAAGTTACTCTTACGGTCCAATCTGACCCTGTAGGCATGAATTACAAGACACCGCCGCTTCCAACTGAATACTGGTTCCGCCCCATTTACGCAACTAACTGGGACTGGGCCCAGCTTGGTGGAAGCTGGTACGGTCTCCGTGCTGCATCATTCGCAACGACAGGCATGTATGACGCTATGGGCAACTTCCAACCATACTCCACAGCACCAAACGCGCCACACATCTTGTGGACAAAACCAACACACTTCGGTGGTCAACCAGGTTTGCCAATACCTAATGATCAAATGAGCCAGTACATGTCCACAACAATCGCCACTAACTTCTTCGAGCCCATAGTCCTCCACGGTATTCTTTACTATACGCACTTTGCAGGACCAACTGCTCAAAAACCTGAGTGGGTTGCTGTTGACTTGCGCACTGGAGAAACACTATGGACCCGAACAGCTGGTCGATCTGGCAATGAAGTATTCAGAATGGGCCAAATCCTCCGATTCCACGGCATGCAAGAATACGGCTCCTGGGCATTTTTATACTCCACAGAGTCTGCTGCCTTCTTCGGAACACCAACCTTCTTTAACGTCTGGGATCCGATGACAGGGGCTTTCCTGTTCAATATAACCGGCATTCAGAACGTACCATTTATGATCTCGCTGGAAGGCGAATGCCCAGGAACATTGCTAGCCTACTACACATCAGGCGGAAACCTTGTACTTTGGAACTCGACTAAACTAATGATGAGCGCAAGCACTGACAGAATTACCATCCGCCCCAGTGGCTCATATAACTGGTCAGCCGGCATCGAATGGCAAAAGCCAATACCAACAACAGTTGGAGGACAGCCCATCGGTGGCTCTCTGAGCATTGCTGCACGCACACCCGAAGTGATACTTCTTACATACAACCCCACGCCTGGAATGTTCATTTCGCTTAACTTAGGCTACATGATTGCTGCTGGTTTCGATGCAAAGACAGGTGCCCTACTCTGGGGACCAAAGAACATGACAATGCCTAGATATGAGGACATGAGCATACTTGCGGCACGTGACGGCGTTTTCGTGATGCACAACAAGGATAAAAACGAGGCATATGGTTACAGCCTTGAAAACGGCAATTTGCTCTGGGGACCTGTAAAGCTACCAGGCAATGCATGGAGCTGCATTTCAGTTGCTGCAGAAATCGCCTATGGTAACGTCTACATCTGGGACTTTGGAGGTTATGTCAACGCGTTAGATCTTAAAACAGGCAAAATCAAGTGGACCTTCGAGCCTAGAAGCTCCGGCTACGATGCACCAACTCCAATGTATCCGCTTTGGGTCTTTGGTTCTGGCACGATTTGCGACGGCAAGCTATTCTTCTCTGAAGGTAGCATGTACAACCCGCCGCTACACCCAGCCTACAGGCTGGCAATAAATGCGACAACAGGCGAGCTAATCTGGAAGATCCTCAGCTACAGCGGCAGATGCCCTGCAGCGCACGCGGACGGCATGATGGTACAATGGAACAGCTTCGACTCACAGATATACTGCTTCGGTAAGGGACCAACAGCTGTAACCGTTCAAGCTACACCTGAAATCTCAGTGCATGGCAGCAAAGTGCTCGTGAAAGGCATGGTCACTGACGAGTCACCCGGCACTAAGAACTACAACATACGCGCTCGGTTCCCGAACGGCGTTCCCGCCATCGCTGATGAGTACATGAGCGAGTGGATGGAGTACGTCTACATGCAGCAAATAAAGCCTACAAACATCAAAGGCGTAGAAGTAACCATCACGGTACTTGATCCTAACGGCAACTGCTATGATGTGGCTAAGACGACAAGCGACGCTAGTGGCTTCTACAGCGCCACTTTCGAGCCGCCTGTTCCTGGTAAGTATACGGTGATCGCTACCTTTGCAGGTTCAGAATCCTATTATGGTTCGTCTGCTGAAACAGCTATATACGTGGAAGAAGCGCCCGCTCCGGCGGCACCTGAAGCTACGCCTACGCCTGCGTCGATGGCTGAAACCTACATACTAGGCTTCGGCATCGCCATACTCGTAGTGGTCATTATAGGCTTCGCTCTACTGCTGCTCAAAAAGAAGTAAACGCGACAACAGCATATTACAAATTCCCCTTTTCTTTTTTGATGCGCAATATTCACTGCCTAAAGAGATAAAAAAAAGATGCTAAATGCCGCAGCCGGAGCCAGTATCTTGGAGGCTTCCGAATTTTAACCGCATTATCTTGATGATATCTACACTATCTTTTGCGGCCGCGTAATCATCAAGGTGCACAGCGTTTAATTCAAAAAAGGTGTGTCCCCAAACGAAAATTGAAAGAACTCTCTGCGCATCATCCTTGAATCCTGCAATGTACAATGCGGCGGCGAGTGCTTCGGCGGTTGTTAGCTTTGTGGCTTTGCTGTAGTTCACAGGGTTACCTGCCAGCAAGATAGGTAGGCAACGGGCTGTTCCCTTCACATGTTTGGATAAGACTTTTTCAGCGTGCTCCCAGCTGCAGTCCAAGGCAACTAGGCCGAAATTTGCCACGCGTTCTCTATCAGCAGGTGAAAAGGCTGTTTCAGCGAGGGGATTAAGCACCACAGCGCGCTTCGGCAGAAAACGCATCTGAGTCACAATTCTAGCTAATCCATGACGTTTAAGCTTTAAGCCAGTGCACCGTTTTGGATCACACTGATTCGCGTGATAAATGGTTAACCTAGGCGACTGCTCCACCTGCTTTTCGCACCTTCAAATGGCTCATGGGATCATTCAAAACCCTTGGAATCCAGTCAATTAGGTCAGTAGCCATCAAATGATAGCCGATTTCGCTTGCCGCGAAGTCTCCTGCCGCCCCGTTTACAAAGGCGCCAGCCGCCGCAGCCTCAAACGCGTCAGCCTTCTGCGCTAAAAACGCGCCGACAATTCCTGCAAGCACGTCGCCTGTGCCGCCAACCGTCATGCCGGGATTACCTGTAAAGTTCCGCTTAACCCGTTTTGCATCACAAATGATGTCCACCTGACCTTTTAGCAGGATAACTGCTTTCAGTTCAGCCGCTGTCTTCTGCACCTCCGCAACGCGCTCTTCAATCTTTTCAGACAGCTGCCTTCCAGTTAGCACCGCGTATTCGCCTGCGTGAGGCGTCAGCACAAGCGGCACCTTCAAGGCGCGTTTGCATTCAGCGAAAGCCTTCAAGCCGTCCGCGTCAAGTAGTAACGGTTTACCTGCACCTTCAATGGCTGGCACAAATGCTTTAACAAATTCGCGAGTTTTAGCATGCAAGCCGAGGCCGGGCCCGAGAACAACGGCGTCAACTGTCTCCAGGTAGGGCAACAATTCTTCAATGTTCGCTGAACTTAGTTTGTCGCCCTTAAGCTTCAGCGTTATCAGGTTTGGCGACATCGCCGAGGCAGCGTATGCTGTTTTCTCGGGCGCCGCGAGATAAACTATGTCCACGCCTGTTCGCAGGGCAGCTAACGCAACCAATGCTGGTGCTCCAGAGAAAACTTCGCTGCCGCCTACAACCAATAAGCGTCCGAAATCACCCTTGTGCGCGCTTGCAGAACGTGGCTTCTTGACCAGAGAAACGTCTCCTGGCCCAGCGAATTTTTCCAGCGCCTCAGGTAGGCCTATGTCTCTTACGACGAGTTCGCCCACATACTTCTTAGCATTATATAGTCCTGGTTTTGCCTTATAGAATGTTACCGTAAGGTTTGCTTTTACAGCGCTACCTAAGACTTCTCCAGTGTCTGAGTCGATTCCTGTGGGCACATCAACGGCTACTTTAAACGCGCTTAGCATATTGATGTACTCAACCATCTGTGCAATGGGCGGTTTAATCTTGCCTTTAGTGCCGGTTCCCAAAAGCGCGTCAACAACTATGTCAGCATATACTTTGGGCAGGGCAGCGCTGTCAGTGACTTCGTTGATTGGGATGCTTTCGCGTAATGCTTGAAGTGCAACCCAGTTCTTTAGTGACGCTTCATGTCGTATGTCTGCGCCTTTTCCTGCGAGAACCACAGATACGTTAAAGCCCAACGCTAGCAGATGTCGCGCTGCAACGAAACCATCGCCGCCGTTTCCTCCTAAGCCGCAGAAAATGACAATTTTTCGTTCGCATGGAAAACGCGCGGCAATTTCCTCCGCTACGTTGCGCCCGGCGTTTTCCATAAGTTGCAATAAGGAAATGCCAAAATATTCTGCGTTAATTTCCAGAGTACGCATTTCTCGGCTTGTTATGGCCGTAGCGTTCTTTTTTGCTTGCATGTTTCAGCCCTGAATAAGTATGCTACTATTTGAAAAATAAGCCTATCCATGAATTAGACAAAAATTCCAGCGTGCAGCTCTTTAATTGCCGTTACATTGTTGGTTTGTATACAAAAGCATCAACAAAACACACTTTTCTGTCGCTTTACGCGCTGCGGAGCTCTGCATGAAGCATGTTTAGAGGCGACTATGCTTTATGCGGCTTATTTTGCATTTGCACGATTGCGTTTCCCTCTGTAGGCTCTAGACACGATCATGGTAGAGGTTACCAGAACGTTTGGTACGGTGCGCATCTTTTCCGATACAAACTCTTCCAGCATGCTCAAATCCTGCGCCTCGATTTTTGCAACTACATCGTATTCACCGAAGATGATGTCGGCTTGCAGCACCTCGTCAAACTCAACCAGTTTTTGGCATACTTCTCTTTCGGCTCCCGAATTAACTTTGAATAAAACGTAGGCTAAGACAGGCATGATTTTTCACTTGTACCTTCTTAGTTAAGTATCCCTTAATTACTTTTCCATGTGCTCCTACTCAAGGATTTTTGGAAAAGCATTTATTCCTTGTTCAGCCAATATTTTTAACAAGCGCTGATAATTATTTGATTGAACCTTGTTTAGGTGAACTTTGCTTGAAAAAAGACTTTAGCGTAAAAAGCACGGATGCGCTTATAATTGTGGATGTTCAAAATGACTTTTGCTCTGGCGGTGCCTTGCCTGTTCCAGACGGAGATCAAGTAGTTCCCGTGCTTAATGACTACATAAAAATCTTCAAGAAAACAAATGCGCCTCTTGTAGCCACAAGAGACTGGCACCCGCCAAACCACATATCTTTCAAAGCTCAAGGAGGCCCATGGCCGCCTCACTGCATTCAGGATACTGAAGGCGCTAAATTTCACTCTGACTTGAAGCTTCCCGATGAAGCCATTATTATCTCGAAGGCTACTGATCCGCTTAAAGAGGCTTATTCAGGCTTTGACGGCACCGAACTTGCAGACGTGCTTAACAAGGCGGGTGTTACAAGGGTTTTTGTGGGCGGTTTAGCAACCGAATACTGCGTCAAAAACACGGTGCTTGATGCACGCAAGTTGGGTTTCGCAGCCGTGCTGCTATTGGATGCTGTTCGTGGAATTAACGTGAAGCCCTGCGACGTAGAAGCTGCCATCGCCGAGATGCTTCGAAGCGGTGCTGAGCAAGCTACCTTAGAGGACTTTCCAGAAACCATTGAGCTTCCGCCAGCGGGAGATTCTGACACTGAGGTTTTAGCGAAGAAACCATTGATTAAAGTTGCTACGAAAAAGAAGGCGCGAATGCGTCCTCGTGGCAAATATAAAAGAGTGCGCACTGAGCAGTAACAATTGCAGGTTTAGGTCAGCAAAAGTTAACGTGCTCCTCACTTTCTTCGCTTCTTTTTACTAGATTATGGTCCGAAGGCGGGTTTTTATTCGAATTTTAACGAAGCTTATATATACATGAAATTTGCGGCAGAAAATTCATAGGGGAAGCCTCATTAGTCGCAGTTTTTTATGGTAAAATGCGCCGAAGAACGCGTATTAGTGGCAGGTAATTGTTAGTTTTTTGAATTAGTCGTTGCGTTTTCATGGAAGAGTTGTTGTTATTGTTCTTTTATGGCTTGCGAAAAAATTTCGAATCGCCACTTTTTACAACAAAAAGCTAAAATTTATGGAACGTAAGCCAAAAATTAACTTTAAAGAGTTAAAATAGCATGGTGAATAGCTTTCTGGGCAGTATACGAAACACGAAATTTAAAAAAAGAATGTCTCCAGCGAAAAGTCCTGTCAAAGTTAGCTGTGAAATACCGTTGCTTGAAAAAGGCGCCAAGAAAAGTGGATTATGCTGTTACGTTTCGCCCATGACTTGAATAATGACTGTGCGCTTACGCGGGTAAACGTCTGTTTCTACGAAAAGCAAAGATTGCCAAGTTCCAAACTCCACACGCCCGTCAATCACAGGCAGCGTTTTATCTGGCGGTAAAAGAACCGATCGCAGGTGCGCGTAAGCATTAGACGGATGCTGATAAGCGCCTTGCACGGGCACTATTTTTTCAAGGAAAGCTTTGATGTCGTTGAGCAAGCCGTAGTCGTTTTCTGTCAAGATTAGTATGCCCGTTGCATGTGGCGCAAAGACATGAACCATGCCATTTCGGATGCCTGCGCTGGACACGGCTTCTTGAACTTTGTCTGTTAAATCGATGAACTCGATAGCGCCCTTTGTGGAAAAACTATAGTGCTTGTTAACAACTTTAAAGCTTGACATGGCAGCTTCCCATAGTTATCTGTGCGGGGCTAATTCAAATTGTTTTCTGCGCCGCCGGCGCATTGCAAATTTGGCGGGGTTTGTGTTATTTTCGTCTATGCTTTTGTATACGCCCTCTTTATAGAGGATGCTTCGTGTGCATCAGTGATGGCTAATTGAACAGGTAATATTTATGCAACTAGAATCACTGAGCGATGATTCTGCAATATTGCTGTAAGCGAAAAATGGGCTGTTTTCAGCCCCTTCAGAAGCGAAGTTTTGTTGACGTCAAGGTTTACGCTTGTATTTTTGAACAGGGATTTGGATAACTTGCTGCTCAACAAGGCATTCTTTTAAGTAGTCATCTAATGTGGCTGCAGGCACCACTTCAATAGTGTAATCCCGCGGATCAATCGAGTGCAGGTAATTTTTCTGTGGAATAACCACTTTCTTGAAGCCCCATGCCTCAGCAGCTTTTATCTTCTCATGAACTCCACCAACAGCGGTGATCTGTATAGTGCCGCTGACGCTTAGGTTTATTTCGCCGGTAACCGCCACATCCTGCCGTATCAGTTTCCCTTCGATCAGCGAGCATAATAGAATAGCCATTGTTACACCTGCGGAGGGCCCATCAACGCCGTATGACTGGGCGAAGTCGATGTGAGTTAAGTAATCTTGCGCTATGTCTACACCGTATTTTTGGATGATGACACTTCTTACTTTGGCTATGCTGTCCGAAATGAAGCTTTGGCCTTTAGCGACGCCTGTAACTTTATAGTAGCCCTTAAGCGGCTGATCACGCGGCAACTCGCTTTTCTTAACCAGCTGCGCTTTCACGCTGAGCACATTACCTGTCATTTCGCCGCTGTATGGGTCATGAACTACCGCCAAGCCGTGAATCTGCCCGAGTTTTACGCCTTCAGGATTTATCTCCAAAAGCTTGCCTCGCTCGTGCATTTCATGCTCAAGTAGCTGCTTCTGAATAGTTTTGCAGTGCTCATTTATAGCTTCCAAAACGTGACGTCGCTCAACGACCTTGCAGTTCTCATTCATAGCCAAAGTTGCTGCTGTCTTAATTATGGAAATTAGCGGTCTAAATCGGGTAGTAAGCGCATCCCGCTTGTTGCTTCGCCTTCGGCCTTCCTCAACTATTTCGATACATGCTTCTCTATCGAAAGGTATCAAGTTGAAACGCTTGACCTCTTGCGCTATGAACTGAACGTACTTGCGCCTATTCTCTAGCGTGTTAGGCATGTCGTTGTTCATGCGCACAACTTTGCCATAGCCGTAGAAGCGATCCATAAGCGCCGGGTGAATCTGGCTTATGCTGTCAAAGTTTCCAGCGCCAACCAAGAACGTTATAGCAGGCACGGGTTCTGTGGATACTGCCATCGCCGATGTGCCGCCGCCGTGCCATCGATCCCGCAAGGTTATGGGCAGCTGCCCATCTTCCAAAACAGTGAGCAGCGTAATTGCTTCTTCTTGATCCAAGTTTTTGATTTCGTCAATGTACAAGATGCCCAGCGAAGCCATGTGCACGTCGCCAGCGGTTACGCGCTGATGCTCAGGTGTCCCCAACCCGCCCGTCTGAAAAGGATCCCACGCTACTGACCCAAAGAGCTGGGCGCTTCTATGACCCGTGGCATCTACGAAGGGCGCTTGCCCTGAGCTGTTGTCCACTATGAGTTTTGGAACGTCGGATTGCTGGGCGCCCCCGATGCCGCGGAGATTAGTTAATCCGCCTATGCGCGTGAACCACCAGATGAAGACGCTGAAGAAGATGAGGCTGCCGCCGGGAATAAACGTTAAGGGCACTATGTTTAGGAAGCGGTCAACAAGGTAAGCGGAGAAATTGTTGTTATACAATTCTTGCCAGGCTGTGCCTCCAAGCGAAACGCCGCCTGTGTTCCAAGCTTGCCAGGCGTCAATCATAAAGTATAAGCCTAAGCTTAGGAGGAGTACGCCTAATGTGAGCATGAGTGCTTGCACTATGCGGAGTCCGACTTTTGTTGCGAACTTGCGCTTAAGCTCTTTAAGCTGCTCTTTTTGCTGTATCTTTTTGCCCTCTCCAGCTTTGTGTATAGATATGCGAGGCTGGCTGGGCATTACAGGATTTTTCCATGAGAGGACATCGAAAAGTTTTATGCCGTTTTCCTTGTAAACCTGCGTCAGTTTCTCCGCCAAGGCTCTCCCGAGAAGTGACTTACCTGTTCCCGGGTCGCCCAAGAGCAGCAGGTATGGACCTGGGCTGATTACGGTTTTTGCGGAGGGCTTGTGCTCTTCGGGTTTGCTCCAATGCGTGTACCACTTCGTCTGCTCTAAGTGCTTAAGCTTGTGCACCCACTCGTTTAGGCAGAGGAAACTCTCGTTTAGGGCTTGCTCTTGACCTATGATCCAATTGATCATGTTGTCGTCAACTGGGAACCCCTCGGTTGTTTTGAATTTGCCCCAGTTCCAGCGGACCTTCACGGTTCTGCCCTGAACAGTTCGGCTGATTGTTTCAGTTTCTGTGCCAAAATAATCAAGAGACACGCCTTCTCCTCCCATACTGCTACCAGTCTTTCCTGTCTAATCAATTAAAGAACTTATTTCCAAAATAGCAATATTCAAAAAACTGTACATAACCCTCTCAAAATCGCCGAAAAATAAACGGCGTCTAGAACAAACTTTTTATGAAAATAAGCCAATTTTAAAGCTTATTTGGCGATAAACACGTAATTGTTGGATTGTATGTTTTCGAACCCCTGCAAGTGTAGAAACAAGGGTGTTTTCTGTTTTAAACACAAAAATAAAAAAAGCCAAAAATAAGCCTAAAAATGTAAAAGGGCCTCATTTCCGCCTTTTTAACTTCTTGTTTTATGCCAAGCCATGGAGAAAATCGTGGCCTCATATAAAGACTGACGAAAATCTCCATGCAACGCCGAAGCTACTTCGCTTCGAGCCTACTTCGAACCGCTGTCCGTGTTCACAGCCGCTTTGCTCCTGCCAACTACCTTTTTGCGTGGTAGCTGCATGTGCGGCGGGCGGCCTTCAAGCGCACGTGGATAAGCAACTGCTGTCAGGTGCTTCGCTGCTTGTTCTGTTGAAACGCCTCAGCTTTGCCTGCTGCGATTCTCAGCGTGCTGAATCAAGTACCGCGTGGTAGTTTTTGCTTCTGTGCTGTTGCGTTGGCAGCATGTTTCGGTTGATGTACTTGTATCCAAGTGTTTGATTTGGCGTTTGTGTTGATTCTTTCCGCGTTGCAGTGTGGTGTAGTGGCGCAAAAAAAGCCTTGTTTGTGGCTTATTTGGCTTGAGAGTGCACATTTGCGTTGCCTGGTGTAGGCTAAAACGTTGCAATTTTTGAGATGTTTAAGAAGCAATTTTCGTGTTTAGTGAAGTCAGTTATACTGGTATTACTTGGAATTTATTATCTTCACCAGCGTTCCCCAGGACACTTACGTATACAAAAGCATCAACAGCACTGCGCATATTCTTTATATTTTCTACACTACTACTGCTGCAGAGGGCACAAGCCGTGATAAAGGACGCGGACAGAATTAAACTTCGCCGATGGCGCAAACGCGGCTTCTACAGTGAAAACGCGCTCGTGAAGCTGCTGCAGAAGAATGGCTATAACGCCGTACGCATCCCAGTCAGCAACCCCAGCCTAAGCCCACTACCCGACATCATTGCCAGAAAAGGCGAACACGTCTACGCCTTCGAAGTAAAGAATGCGGACTACTACGCGTATTTCCCAAAGCAGCAAATTGACAAGCTCTTCAGGTTTCTCAACGAGCTTATGCCCGGCGGCAACGAGCAGAAGCACGCGGTGGTCGCGGCGCATCTAGGTAAAAGGTGGCTTTTCAAAGAGATCAACTGGGCGGACTGGGAAAAGGATAAGCTGCCGGAGAAAATCAGGATTCTAAAGCGAGACCGGGGAAATTTTACGCTGTAACCAAGTATTAAGACCTAAAAGCATATTATAACTTCCTCATATCTTCATAACATGGCAATGGAACCGAAAGAGCCAGTCGTTTACTTACGCGATTTATGTAAAAAGTATCAAATTGGCGACGTAGAAATTGAGGTTCTAAAAGGCGTAAACCTAAGTGTCCCAAGAGGGCAATTTGTTGTCATTTGCGGCCCGTCCGGCTCGGGGAAAACCACGCTGCTTAACATAATCAGCGGCATTGACCGCCCCACAAGCGGGCAGGTAACAGTTTTAGGGCAAGACTTGGCCTTGCTGGATGAGGATTTTTTAGCGGAGTTCCGCTGTATGAACGTGGGCTTCGTTTTTCAATCCTACAATCTTGTCTCAACTTTAACTGTGGCAGAGAATATTGCTTTCCCAATGGAGTGGAGCCGAAAGCCTGAGGCAGAAATAGAAAAGCGTGTAGCCAAACTGTTGGATACCGTGGGACTAAAGCATAGAGCGAATCATTTTCCCGCTCAACTAAGCGGCGGCGAGCAGCAACGTGTAGCGTTTGCGCGAGCGTTAGCCAATGATCCGCCGTTGATTCTTGCTGATGAACCAACTGGAAATTTGGATGCCAAAAACGCGCAGAAGATAACACAGATGCTGCAGATGCTGAAGGCGCAAGGAAAAACTGTTATCGTAGCAACACATGACCCGGAACTTGTGCGGCTATCCAACCAAATGTTGCGCTTGGAAGAAGGCAGATTGGCGAGTTGCGATGAGTAAGGCTGCTTTTCCAGCAAATGACCTTCTGCGTCGAAAGTGGCAAACGGGCTTGACTGTGGCTACTTTAACGTTGAGCGTTGCCTCTACCTTTTTCCTGTTGCACTTCAGCCGGCGAATAGGCGTTGGGTTGGCATCTGCGGGTGATGTGTTTACGCGCGGTTTGTCAGCAGTTTTCTCGCAATTCATACTGTTCATAGGGGTTCTGATTTTCGCGGTAGGTGCCGTGATAACTTCTTTCATAGTGTTTTTAATGATGAAGCAGAGAACACGCGATTTCGGCTTAATCAAGGCTGCTGGCTGTCCAAATGGACTGGTTTTTGCATACTTCCTAACAGAACTTCTAATCGTAACATTTGCAAGCTGCACTTTGGGCATTGCACTTGGCTACACAACTGACCTTATCATGGCGCACTTTTTCCGCTTCCAAGCTTATCCAAAGCTGTGGGACCTGGGGCTTGCTCTTTTAGTATTCGCCGCTTTTTTCGCTCTTGCTTTAATATTTGGCGTGAAACCCCTATTGGAAGCAGCACGTTTATCGCCGATAAAGGCGTTGTCGCCCATTCAATACTTCGGTATAAGCGCTAACCGCAAGCATAAGCCCTTATCGAGGTTTGGTTTAACGCTGCGAATTGCTTCAAGAAGCTTATTTAGGCGACAAGCAGCAAGCATCCGCATTGTACTGCTACTTTCAATAGTTTTTATGCTGCTTACGGTGGCAGTCGCTGGAAGCATAATTGCCAATGACACCACAAAGTCATGGATTAAAAGCGCCATCGGGGAAGATACCATCATAATAGCGCATAACAGCATGTGCACTCAATACCGTCTGCTTCTGTCAAAGTTTTCTGGCTCCACAGAAAACGGCAATTTTGACTACCTAAACGTGCAGTTCGCCATACCTGATGCCTTAATTCAGCAGTTAAAGGCCACATCTGCCGTGACCGCTGTTGATGCACGGCTGATCTGTAAAGCACATGTGTATGAGGTAAGAAACTTCACAATTGACCCAGAAACTTTGGCAACCATTCCAGTTGGCGATAACCGCGAAGGCGACTCGTTAATAGTGGGTGTTGACCCGGAAAACGTGATAACCGCTTGGACAATCAATGGAAGATTTTTGGCTACCGCCGACTCGGGGGCAGCTGTGATCGGTGATTCTCTAGCGCAAACCATGTTCTCGCAGCCTCTAGTTCAAAGCGCTCGCTTATACAACAAGACTTTTAGTGTGGTAGGCGTGTGTGTTGACCCAATTAACAACGGCTGTGTCATTTACGTTCCCCTCAAGCAACTACAAAACATCACAGGAATGCCTAACGTCAACCTTCTGCTTGTTAAAATTACGCCTTCCGCTGACCGCGCAGCCACTTTAGCGCAGATAAAAAGTGAAATCCGCAGCTTAACTCCCGATTTCGCCATAATGGAATTGAATGATGTGCTTCAGGAAACGCTTAACTTTCTGGGTTCCGCATGGCTAACTGTCATGTTTCTGCCCTTGTTAACGCTAGCATCTGCGGCATTATGCTTGATTGGTTATATTCTGCTGGCGGTGGATGAGCAGCGGCAAGAATTCGCGATTTTACGCGCCATAGGCATGAAACCTAATGCGATTATTGCCATTCTTGTGGTTCAAAGCAGTGTCGTTTTGCTTTCAAGTTTTGCGGTTGGGCTCTCTTTGGGCATAATAACAACAGTGCTGATTCTAGTGCCCAACCCCGTGGTGACCAGCCTGACCATATTGGAAGTTGCCTTATGGCTATTGGCGACGTTAACTGTCATGTTTCTTCTGAGCCTTTACCCAGCAATGCGGTTCGCCAAAACGTCTCTCTTAAAAATCTTAACCTAAATGTGTAAATTCCTTCAAAAAATACTTCAGCGACTCTGTGTAGGCAGGTAACTGGCTTAAAAAATCTTGAAGCTGAAGCACGGGGACGACGGGCACGTTATCATAAAACTTGAAGCGGGCCTGCGTAAGCGACAAAACAACGGGCACAAACTTTGCTTTATCCCATTTAGTGCATTCAAGTTCCACGGCAATGTTAGGTAACGATTCAGCGAGCGCCCTTACCCGTTGCACTTGTGCCTCGACAATGCGCTTTAAAGCGGAAGGCGCCACGCGGCTCCAGTGCTTACAGTCTATGCACGCGACAAGTGGCTTCTTGCAGCCAATCACGTCTATTTCCCATCTCTTGCCCTCATGTTTAAAACGCACATTTTCAACCACACCGTAACCGTTTCTTTCCAGCGCCACTGCAGCAATATCTTCAAATTCTTGCCAACGCAAAAAGGCGCTAACGCGCTCCACATCAGCGCCTAAGGACACTGCCTTGACTGCCATCCTTAAACGTTTATCCCGTGGTATCTTGATGACGTCGCTTTGCAGATTAAGCAATTCTTCATTTTGAAATTTTTCCAGCAATTCACTTATAACGCTCGTGGAAAGCCTGATGGCGTTATTGACATCTTTAATTAAAACATCGCCATTCTGCGTCAACATAAGCAAAGAAATTAACATTTCTCTCTCAACAGACATAGTTAAACCCGCAGAAAAATACAGAAATCTGTTAATAACCCCGCATTTTTATGGAATACCTTAAACATATTGGCTCTGCACCCTGCAGAGCAGTATACAAAAGCATCAACAGAACACACTTTTACGCATCTCTCGCAAAACATTTTCCTCTGCCACGCAACAACACATCATCGATTTATCAATAATAACTTTGCCACCTTTAAAGCCTCTTCACATGGTCCTTTTTACGCGCAGACGCGTATATGCCGCTGGCAACCAACTTCGCACCTCGTACAACGCCTCCAGAGGCAACTTTTGAGATTTTTAAATACTTTTATGGTATTTTGGCTTTGCGTAAACTGTTATTTTTAGCGTTTTAGTGTAAAATGTGATCAATCGATAATTTTTCGTAACTCAAAAAGCAAGAAAAGCTGCAAGATTTTTGTGGAGCAAACGTGTGTAGGCGCCAAAAACAGACCTTTCAACCGCTGGAAAACAGCTAATGTTTCCGTTTAAAGTCGTGATTTCAGCTGCTTTAATGTGTATTATCCACTATTTTGTCAGCTGCAACATGCAAAAAGCTGTGTCAAACGCTTAGGTTTGCCCGCTGTTTAGCGGGTATTGTCCATGTATTTATAAGGTTCGCTCTTTTTCGACAAATCTGCAGATCCAGCGCAAGCCCGTGTGTGCTGCTGAATGAGTTTTGTTGATGCTTCTGTATACGGAGACAGCCCATTAACATAAAAGGGCGCCCCACTCAGGAGAAGGGGTTAAAAAAGTCGCGTAATAGCACAGCCTGCAATAAACCATAACAAGTGAAACCGAAAAGAATCAGCAGCCCTTTGGCTTTCTTAGCTTAACAATTGCGGCAGCCTTCTTCAAATCTGCTAGCGTGTTTATATTAAAAAACGTGCTGAGGTCGGGGTCCAGCTGTTGGATGACCAATGTGGAAACATAACGCACGCCACGGAGCTTCTCAATCATAGCGCGCATAGTTAATTTGCCCTCTGCCACAGCAGACTTTGCAGCTTCAAGCGCCAGCTTGGTTTGATAAACTGCGTGGAGTGGTTCTACATTGCCATTAGGCCATCTTGGAATAACCGCAGCCTTGCCCTCGCACAGCTCGAAAAGCAAGGAAAGGACTTCCCTCGAGATAAATGGCATGTCAAAAGGCAGCAGTAGCGAATACTGCCCCGTAGCGATTCCAAAGCCAGTTAAGGCGCCAACCAATGGACTTTTTGACTCACACACATCCACAGCGAAGCGCACACCAGACGAAACAATCGCGGCATAGTTAGCGGCGCGCTCTTGGGAACTAGTCACAACAATCGTTTCGTCAACAACTGGGTTAACCGCGTCTACCACATGCTTAAGCAAGGGTTTACCACTAAGCTCTAACACGCCCTTGTCTTGACCGAACCTGCTGGAAACGCCGCCAGCTAGAACAATCGCTGTCTTAGCCACTGTCTTTTCTCCGCTTTCATGAGTTTTAACAGTGCTTAAGCGTTCTATAAGCGTTTGCATTAAGCGCCGTTGATGCTTTTGTATACAACTTGAAAAAAGGTGGCGATAAAATGGCTATTTAATGGTTTCCGCTTCTATTTTTCTCGCCATCTCATCTAAGATCCGGCTGAATGGGTGATCTGGTTTATCCTGCGGAAATATCAAGTTGCCTTCTGCCCTGAGGATTTCGCAGAAACACGGCACAACGCCCAGCAAAGGAAACTGATATACTGCCTTGACCTTATCCCGCATTTCATCCATCTTCGCCTTTGAAGCAGCATCAAGCACCTTGTTAATTACCAATCCTGTCTTCTTTTCGAACAGCTCATAAATTTCATGCAGCATCCGCCGTGTTCCGTTTACATCTGATCTATCGCCAGTAGTAGCTACAATCACCAAGTCCGCTGCCACTATCGCATTTATTGAGGAATACTGAAGTCCGGGGCTCGTGTCGAAAATCAAATAGTCAAACGCTTGATCCTTAAGTAGCGTGTTTCTTAAGGATAGCAGCCTGCCTAAAGCACGCATTTCCCATTTTCTGTCCTTAGCGCAAATGTCTCGGATTGCTTCGGTTGCAGGATTCGCAAGGCCGACAAAAAATTTATCGTTCGTTTGAAGCCTGCCGCTTAAATTTACGAGAACTTTGTTCACGTCGCATAAACCATTCAGATAATCGTTCAGCCAGCAGTCTATGTTTTCAACTTTAAGTATGGCGAAAAGGCTTGGCGCTCGAAAGTCTAAATCGAATAAGCAAACTTTTTTCCCATGCTTAACTAAAGTAGCGGCTAAATTTACGGATAAGAGCGTTTTTCCCGTGCCGCCTTTGTATGAGTGCACTGCTATTATTTTACCCATCTCTGCTTCCTCCTTGACTGTCTCTATCGGCATAGAAGTAAGCTTTCCTTCCTTTCCGCTCCTTTTTGAGGTAACCCATGATAACAAGCTGATTCAAGTAAGCGCTTTCTACCGCCCTCGCCCTGTTTGTCTGCTGAGCAACCTCTTCCGCTGTGGCTCTGCCGTATCTGCAGATGGTCATGGCGGTTTTTCTTAGGTGATCGGGCATTGAGAGCAAAGTCATTACGTCCAATGACGCGTCTGGAGCAGGTGGTGTCTCTTTTTTGCCGTGTTTTTGCAGTTCGATCATGACTTCCATTTTTTCGTTAAGTTTCTCAAGGTTTTCTTTTATTTTTTCGAGGATCTGTAGCGGTTTTTTGCTCAGCATTTCTTCTTTCATTGCAGTTTTGGCTCCGATTGTTGTTCACATCTACAGTAGAGATCACGGGTTTATTAAATCTTACGAAACACTGGTAATTATTCATAAACGTAACGTCCACTATTTACACCACCTCAAACAACCCACCTGAAAGCACAAAACGCATAGTTAAGAAAAGGCAAGAAACTAAACAGTTTTGCACCGCTAAAGTCGAAATGCCCAGAAAAGGGGGCAGCTTAGAAAGGAGTTGGCGCTTGATTCCTGGCTTCCTCGATAATCGGCAAGACCTGCTTTAGTTCTCTGAAGTACTTAAGCACCGTTATGCCTCTCTGGGTAATCGCATAAACCACACGGCGTTTACCAATAGTTCTCTCTTCAACAAGACCTTGCTTCATCAAGAAATCCAGATATTCCTTTAGAACACTGCAGTTGACGTTAGCCTTATACATTACATGCGTTAACTTAAGCGGCCCTCGGTGAGCTAATACCTTCAGGATGTCAATATACATCTCAAGTTTGGAACGTCTCATATGCACAATTTAACACGTTTAATCTATTTTCGAAGGCAGTGACCATGTCATCTAACAATATTTGTTGCAATTCTGTCGAGAGATTCTTGATTTTTTCGTCGAAAACAGCCGCCATTTTTGTTTCCAGTTCCTTTCTATCTTTAAGTGTAATTTGCTGCTTCACGTATTTTCCTCCAGTATTAACGCACAGAAATAACGATGAAACTATTTAACTAACTTACGACGTGAAAATACAGATTACGAATCTACATTCCCTTCTATATTGGCGGTTTGGTTATGCTTTTCCCTGTTAAGCCTTCACGCATCCATTTTTCAAATTCTTTTGGAGGTGGCTCCGCAAGATAAAGCTGCTTTCGCTTGGATTCCAAAAAATTGCTTTTCACGCCAACAAATTCCGCCGCCGTCAATACGCTATGTTCCACACGAAGCGCTACATCATAGACTTGTTTTGTTTTCTGCAGCCACTGCTCATCTCTTAAAGCGTGATGCTCCAAAATTGTTACGGGAACATGCTCAACAATGCTTTCTAAATTCTTAAGTCCCAGCTGCAGTTGCGCTTCATCAACTTTGAAACTGCTGAGATAAAATGGTGGCCCTCCCACTAAAATCACTTGCGGCTTTGCAGATTTGATTAATTCCAGTGTGCGTGTGGACATGGGGCCTTGAACGTCGGGAGCAAACATGAACCGTTCATCTGCATATTCTATCAGCGTCATTATAACCCAGCCTAACATGGAATTGTCGGGTCCATGCGGCACTGCCTCTGAAAAAAGCAGCACTGTTTGTCCAAAATGAAACACTCGAGCATCAGCAGGTTCCAGCGTCGCAGCGTATTTCCCGCCTGTTTTTTGAAAAAGCCATGCACGTTGTCTTTGGCTGGCGTTGATTTTCTCTTTTGGATTCTTCATTAGAACTTTTTTGTCTTGGTAAATCTGCCTTGCTGTTTCGTTTGCCTCTGTCCAGTTGACCAGCCAATCCTCGTAAGAAGGCGTGTGATGATCAAAGTGATAATGGCTAATCGTTATGACCTCAGCTTTTTCAGCGGCTTCTGCAATGCGCTTCCGTAGTGTGTTAATGGTTCTAAATTCTATGGGATGCGGCGGCAAGCCGAATCTGTATGGACAAAGAGAGACGCCTGCATCTAATAGCACTTTAACGTCAGGAGTTTCAACAAACGTGCACATGGATCGTACGCCGAAGCTTTCAGCCGCTAAAGGCGTAATCTTAATCTTCTTCAGCATGCGGCAACCTCATTTTTACATTGATAGACCACGGCGCTGGCAAGTAAAAACATTCCGTTACCGCGGATAGTCACTACCTTAAAGCTTTAATTGCAGATAAGCCAATTTTGTTTTTGGTGGGCAATGACGACTCTGGCCCCGAAGACGCTGAGGATGATTTGGATCTTGAGTGCGTGAGCCTGCCTATCAAAGAAGCAAAAATTGGGTTGCTTAGGTATCGCTTATTTTTTCGTTTTCAGGTTTTTCCCACAATTCCAGCCTTTGCTTCTTTAGCTCGCTACGCTTCCGTTGTAGGTATTTGTAAACGGTATGATGTTGGCATCCGTCGATAAGCATCTGCACTGCGTTTCTTGCGGCGTCCACCTGCTCAAAAGTGCCTATGAAGCCAACCGTATGCCCATAGACAACCATGCTTGTGTCTGTTAGCTCCTCGATGGTTCTGCGGGTTTTGCCTTCTGCACCTATAATGCGGCCCTTCACGCGTTTAAGGTCTGATTCTGATCTGCCAAAAATGGCGCGCAAATCTATGAAGTCAAAGATATTGTCAGAATTTTCAAGCAGGCGGAAGGCGTGTTCAGGCGAGAAGCCTCTGCCGATAGCGGTTACCACATCCTTGGCTCTAAGCAGTAATGATGGGTCTGTGGCTTTTTCTGAAAGCATTATGGTCACGCCGCCATGTTCGCTCTCGATTTGAAGATTAACCATGAGTTTTTCTTCAATCTCATGCTTAACTTTGCCTTCAGGCCCTACCAAAACGCCGATTCGCTCTTTAGGAATTCTAACAAACGCGCTGGGCTTCGACATTTTAACCCACAACCTGATTGTAAATTTCGTTAATTGGAAGAACGCTAACGCCTAACCGACTAAAGAACCTATTTATGTTCGCCAAGTCTCTGTTTAGGAAAAATTGAGCCATGGGATGCGATGTTGGCACGGCCTGCGCCATGTCGAAAAGCACTGGTTTGCCTTTCCACATCATTATGTTATACTCGCTTAAGTCTCCGTGCACCAGCTCCGCTTTGCCGTAAAGCCTCTTTAGATAGGTCAGTAAAAGCGTATAGACTTTTTCAGGATTGCTTGGAGGCTGCTCCTTAAGCGATGGTGCGTTAACGCCGTTTTTCCCAATGAACTCCATTAAGAGCACGTTGTCTTTAACTGCGATGGGTTTTGGCACGCGCACTTTTGCTTGGTATGCTTGCTCCAAATTTTTGAATTCCTTTTGTGCCCAAGCAAAAATCAGTGACCGGGTGTCACGTTTAACGCCTTTAAATCGGTAATCGCCTTCTATGTACTTAAGCATGCCTTTGCGGAACTCCGCAGATGTTGTCAGATATATTTTTACAGCCACATCTTTTCCGTCCTTATCTTTGCCCCAGTAGACGCGTGCTTCTTTCCCCGCGTTTATTACGCCGTGCATTTCGTAGAGCAAACCGCTGTTCAAGAAATCGTAAATAACCATGAGGGTAGCTTGATCGAAGACTTCTTCAAATGTGGCTCTTTCAGATGAGAAGTCATGTTCAAGCATTCTGTCTCTTTTTTCTACTAGTTTTTCTTTACGCACCAGTTTTTCATGAATTTTTTCAGACATAAGTATTCACAAAGCTATATGATGCGTAGTATTTAAAGCACTTGAGCCGAATAAACGCTTGGCGCCACAGAATTTCTTTATCATTACAATTTTGACGAGGGTGTAAAGTTAAAAATTGGCTATATGGTTAGTAAGCCTTTTTTGCGGAGCGTATCCGCTTGGGCATGCGTGTATCGCCAAGTTACATCGCCGCGTTTGTCGCTCTGAAAGTCCCACGGTGAAACAAGAACAACATCGCCTTCGCGGATCCACACGCGTCTTTTCATTTTTCCGCGGATTCTGCATAGACGCTCGTTTCCGTCTTGGCATTTGACTAGGATGCGGTCGAAGCCAAGCAGCTTTACTACTACGCCTAAAACTTCGCCTGGTCCTGGATAGACCATTTCGCTTATTTCGCCTTCGCTTAATACTTTCTTCTTTCCCAAACTTGAACCTCACGGGTTTCGCTGTAAAAGAATGATTAGCTTCCTTAAAAGCATGTTCATTTCAAAATGTGCAATTGTAAGGGTTAAGCGGCAAATCGATGCGGTTTCGCGTTGTAAGCCAAAGCGAAATTTAAAAGTTGATTACTTGTAAAGAGGGATATTGGAGTTTGCTGCTGCTCTTGCTGCGGAACTTGGCATTAGGGTGGAATTGTGTCAAAATTTCGATTCTTCATAAGCCTCATGGCTCTTGATAAGCCATGGCTTTACCTCTTTGCCCTATCTGCTTCATTCACGATTATGCTTGTTTGGTTGGGCAACCCGCTGCTTCCTGCGCCAAGTCTTCAAGCGTACGGTTTGGCGTGGCATCATATTCCGGAAATAATATCGTTTCTGTTATTCGGCATGTGGCTTGGGAGTTTGGGCTATTTATCCAAGGAAA
This sequence comes from Candidatus Bathyarchaeales archaeon, assembly GCA_049718365.1. Taxonomy (GTDB): domain Archaea; phylum Thermoproteota; class Bathyarchaeia; order Bathyarchaeales; family Bathycorpusculaceae; genus JAOAIV01. The sequence continues at coordinate 2,349 of JBNARN010000010.1, read as the reverse complement.
GCTTGAGTTACCGTGACTTTTTAACGCTGGTGCTTACAGCCGCCATTATCCTTGCCTATGCAAAGATCATATCGTACCTAACACTGTTCCCAATTGTCCTAACAATAGCGCTTATCCCATCATTCGCAGGCTACTTCACCATACGCTTAAATCAAATTCGCAAGGCTAAACCCTAGGAGGCTACTGGCGGCTATGCGACTGCCCCGTTTCTCAAGCATTCGGTTAACGAAATAGCTTCTATGGTTATGTGCGCTTTGGGATTTGGCTAGCTTTTTATTCCATAGGCGCATCTACATGTAAAGGGAGGCCTACGGCGTGTCTTATGTCTTTAACATTCCATTCCGCGACAACACAAAACTAAAGCATATTATTGAGAAGGTTAAAGAGGATGTTAAACTGCAGAGTTTTTGGAAATGCGCCAACGTCATGGCTATTGAACGTTTGGGCTACACGGATCACGGCCCAACACATGTGAAAATAGTTGCCAACTTAGCACTTAAGCTACTGCGCATTCTCGTGGGCAAGCATGTTACGCCAAGCGTGGTTAAGAATTATGGTATGCGGAATGAAGATGCGGAGGTTGTGGTGGTTCTCGGCGCAATTTTCCATGATTTAGGCATGATAGTTACAAGGCAAGATCACGAGAAATATAGCGTGCTTATTGCTTTGGAGTTTCTTGAAAAGCTTTTAACGCCAATTTATTCAGAGGAAGAACGGGCAATAATCACCAGCGAAGTATTGCATGCCATTGTAGCGCATGAGCAGCCAAACAAGCCGCTGACCATGGAAGCCGGCGTAGTGGGTATTGCTGACGCTTTAGACATGGAAGCAGGCAGAGCACGGATTCCCTTTAAAGCAGGAAAAATTGACATTCACGCGGTTTCTGCGCTGTCCATAGAGAAAGTGGAGATTTTAGAAGGGAAAGAGAAACCTGTTACCATAAAGATAACTATGAGCAATTCGGCTGGCGTTTTCCAAATCGACGAACTGCTGAAGCCGCGAATTGAAAAATCGGGACTCCGAGAATACTTCCATGTAGTAGCGGAAATAACCGGCGAGAAAGAAAGCAAAATAATAGAAAAATTCGAACTTTGACAGGCAACTGTGATTTTTGACATATATCCTCTTTGTTTGATGTTGCCTTAGTTCCAAGAAAAGTGGGTATAAAGTTTACAAAGAAAAAGAGGGGAAGGGTGCTTTTAAGCTGCAGTAGCGGTTACGGTGTATGTTTGGAAGCCTTCGCCCATCAGCCTAATCGTGTAGTTGTTGCCGACTATGGGTGTTACAGTCCACAGTGGATCTTGCTTCCAGCCAGTGTAAAGCGCAATAACGTCATTGAAGGTTAACGTGACGCTTTCGCCCGGATTTATTGTCACTGATGAGAAGGGATTAACAAATCCAGCCGGCTTCCAGAAAGCGCCGTACACGGGAATCAGCGAAGTGTCATTTACTCTAAATGGAATTGTCTGCGGATAGCTCTTTACTCTGCGCTCCATGCGCCAGCCACGTCCAAATGCTTTCCACAGATTTTGGGTCGCGTTGAATTCGCCGTGGAGCGTTAATCCAAAGATTCGGAATGCTATGTCACCCTCGTTCTTCAATGTCACTGAAAGCCCTGTGGTGTTGCCGTTTACCGTAAGCGTTGCCGACACAATCGTTACATTCTTCTTGAATTCCTCTTGCACACGAGTAAGCCGTACACGGTTATGCTCGCCAATCTCGATGATTGTGCCTACTTTGGTTTGTGCTGAGGTTATGTCTTCGACTATGATTGCGTTTGCGCTGGGTACAAGCACGTAGTAGTATACTGTGGCGTCATTCTCGTCTGTGGCTTGTATCTGCACTAAGGTCGGATTAAAGTCGATTAGCACGCCTGAAAGTGTCTTGTTCACTGCGCCGTTAACCACTTTAACAACAAAGGTCTCGGACAGCGCCGTCACATTATATACTTCGCCGTTTATGACAGCGGTCACGTTAGCTATTGTAAACTGAACTTTATCCACTGTTGAATTAATTGGTATGGTGACGGTAGCAAGCGTCTGTGACATGTTGATCAGCGAGAACAAGTTCACAGTGCCTTCAGCATCGACGGGCACCCACTCTGCCGTACCGTTTGGATAAATTACGTGCAATGCAATATCGGTGTATGTTAGATTGAGCTGTGTTGTTCCAGCAGGCACCGTGGGCGGATCAGTAAGCATAACAGCAAAAGTTGCGCCCTCCACAGTTGGAATCGTCGGCACAAGAGGCGTATTGGACAAGTTTGCAAACATAGACACGGCTATGATTGCAACTGCGGCGATGACTGCAGCTAAACCGTATTTGAAAGGCCATCTTCGATACATTTCA
>JBNARN010000009.1:32353-33734 GCA_049718365.1 Candidatus Bathyarchaeales archaeon | reverse complement strand
AAAACGTGACCTGCTAAAAGTGTTCGTGTCAGTGGAGCTAATCGCCACGGCGGCAACCCTCAATTTTGTGATGCTAATGCCCTCAAGCAACGGTTTGGGTCAAGCATTTCTGGTTTTAGCTTTCGCCACCGACACCGCCGTAGGCGCCCTAGTCTTAGCCTTGCTCCTAATTGCGAAGAAGAAATACGGCACAAGCGACATTAGCGAAATAATGCGTATAGAACAAGACAAAAAAGAAGGAGAGCGTGAAGCGTAATTGCTGCAGGATACTTCTTCATGGCTGGTTTGGCTGCTTCCCCTGTTTTCCAGCCTATTTGTGCCCTTAACCGCGCGCTTAGGTGAAAAAGCAAGAAACTACTTCGTAGTTTTAATAAGCTTGGTTACTGCCGCCTTAGCCTTCTCGCTGGTTCCATCTGTCTATTTTGGCGACGCTGAACCCTTAGGCTCATCCACCGCTTGGATTCCCTCTTCAGGCATAGCCGCCGGCGTTTTCATCGACCCGCTGAGCAATTTCCTCCAAATGTTCATCTTCTGGGAGATGGTGGGTCTCTGCTCCTACTCGCTAATTTCCTTCTGGTATAAACGCCCCGAATCAGTCCGCGCGGGCGCTAAAGTTTTCCTAATGACACGTATAGGCGACGTAAGCCTGCTAGGCGCCATTGGGCTTCTTTACGCAAGCTTGGGCTCATTTTCCTTCAGATACGCCATCGCCAACATAGGAACAGTACCAGCGTCCACCCTAACAGCAATAGCCTTCCTAACACTTGGCGGCGCCATCGCCAAATCTGCGCAGCTTCCACTGCACACGTGGCTATACAGCGCCATGGAAGCACCTACATCCGTAAGCGCTCTGCTGCACGCTGCAACCATGGTTAAGGCAGGCATCTATCTAATCGCAAGACTAATCCTCATCTTAGGTCCACTCGCTTTCTCCATCCCCATGTGGCTGCCCGCGGTCGCTTGGGTCGGCGTCTTAACCGCTTTTATCGGCGCAACATTAGCCTTGTACACTCCAGACATCAAAGGAGTGTTAGCCTACTCCACCATTAGCCAATTAGGCTTCATGATGGCCGCGCTGGGCACGGTTTCTCCGCATTCAGACTTGGGCTTGTTTGCCAGCTTATTCCACATGATGAGCCACGCTTTCTTTGAGGGCTTGGGCTTCCTCTTGGCAGGAGGCATAATCCACGCTATTGGGACACGTGACATGAGGCTGATGGGCGGTTTGAGAAAAGCTATGCCGATAACTTTCGGGTTAAGTCTCATAATGGTTTTAACAACCAGCGGACTGCCGCCTCTCGCCGCTTTCTTCAGCAAAGGCCTCATAATAACAAGCTTGACAGAAGCCGGCAACATCTGGCAGGTCATTTTAATCTACGCC
>JBNARN010000009.1:29483-32343 GCA_049718365.1 Candidatus Bathyarchaeales archaeon | reverse complement strand
ACACTTGAAGACTCTTCATGTGCATGAAGCGCCGAAAATAATGCTGTTTCCCGCGGCTGTGCTGGCAGTTCTGTGTGTTGTTTGGGGCTTCTTTGAGCCTTGGCTGACAGGCTTTATGCACGTGGAAGCTGAAGCGAGTTTGCCGGGTGCCTTTCTCAATTTGGAAACTCCGATTTTCTTCGCCATTCTTGCTCCTGCTGGCTTAATTATATATCTGACCTACTACAAGAATTCAGAGATTATGAGTAAATTCCGCAGTAGTTCAAATCCTCTAAAATCTGTCCTGAGCCATGGCTACTTCTTCGACGACCTTTACGAGAAGATTGCGGCGAAAGCCATAGTAAGCTTCTCAAGTGGAGTCCGTTCTGTTGAGAAATTTGTCTTCAACAAGTTTCCGCAGATAGTTGCGTGGTCAGTTATTGTTTTGGCTAATGCAGTTCATAGATACCTTGATGTTTTGGCAGATAATCTGCTTAACCTTATAGCGCATCATACACTGCGGGGCGCCGCGCACATGCGGAAGGTGCCTTCATCGTCTCTGCAGCACTATATTGCTGCTGCTTTGCTTGGGTTTATCTTAATTATAATATTGCTAATAATCACCATAGGAGTATAGAAAAATGTCATACGCGCTGTTGTCAGTTTTCCTCCTGCCAACCTTGGGTGTACCGTTCGTTTATTTAAGTGGAAAGAAGTCTCCACGTTTGGCAGCGGCTCTTGTCGCCCTAATAGCCCTCGCAAACATCGCCTTAATTCTCTCCACTGTTCCCACAGTGCTTGAGAGCCCAAATCACGAGTACATCGAATCCTATTATTGGATTCCAGTGTTAGAGGCTGAATTCACGCTTTTCGCTGACGGCATCAGCATATCCTTAGCAGTCATCACGTTGGTTCTCATAATAGCAGCCGCGCTTTTCTCCATAAACTACATGGAAGGAAAAAAGAACTTGGCAGTTTATTACGCGCTTTTGACGCTGCTTTCCGTCGGCCTCGTCGGCGTCTTCATAACCTCTAATCTTCTGCTTTTCTACTTCTGCTGGGAACTAATGCTGGTGCCAGCCTACTTCATAATCGGCGGCTGGGGCTACAGAGACCCATATCAAGCTGCATTCAAATTCTTCGTGTTCACACATGCAGGCGCCGTGTTCGTCGTATTAGGCATAGGCGCCATCTACATGGTCACAGGAGCCACCGACATGTTCCAAGCGCAAGCCGCGTTGATGACAGCAAGCCCTGACCTCGTGCGGTGGATACTGCTTGCTTTAACCGCTGGCTTCGCCGTTAAAATGGCCGTTGTCCCAGTCCACATGTGGCTACCCGACGCGCACTCTGAGGCGCCCTCGCCAATGTCCGCGCTCCTAAGCGGTGTCATAATCAGCGCTGGTGCTTACGCTATCCTGCGCTTGTCGCTGGCAACCGTGTTCCCCGCGGTTATGGGCACCACCTTCGGCAGCGATTTCCTGCATGGCTTGGCAATTTTCGGCGTGGTTTCCGCCTTTTTCGGCTCACTTATCGCCTTGGTTGAAACTGACATAAAACGGATAATTGCTTACTCAAGCATTGCGCACATGGGCTACGTGCTTTTCGGGCTTTCACTTTTTCCTTCCTCTTCCACGGCTGGCGCAGTCGTGGTTACCACGGCTATAACGGGAACAGTGCTGCATCTTGTAAATCACGCAGTAAGCAAAGGGCTTCTCTTCCTTTCCGCAGGCGCCATCATGCACCAGACAGAAACCAGAGACATACGTGAAATGGGCGGGCTTGCAGGCAAAATGCCCTTCACCGCTACTGCTTCAACCACTGCTGCATTAAGCATCGCTGGAACGCCTCCCTTCGCCTGCTTCATCAGTGAATTTCTAATGTTCGTAGGCGCCTTCGAAGTGATAAATATTGACGGCTTCTATCTTTTGCCAACAGCCTTCATGCTCGTGGCCACCGTCATTTCACTTGCCTACTCGCTAAGGTATCTATCTCATGTCTTTCTGGGGCAAGCAAAGAACGAAGCCAAAAAGATTCTGGATGTTCCCAGCTTCATGAAGATTGCCATGGCTATTCTGGTGATTCTCGTGATTGTTCTCGGCGTTTGGCCCACATTCTTCATAAACTTGATTAACACGGCACAGTTCGTTTGAGGCGAGAATTTTATGGTTGAGCTGTTTGATGCAGTTTTACCAATAATCAGCTTGGTTACTTTCGCATTACTGACAATCCCAGTTTTCAAGATCATCCGAAAAAGCGCATACAAAACCGCGCTAGCCATAGCTTGGTTCTTAACAGTTTTCCTCTTCTCCGGCGCTGCTGTGGCTAATTTAACCGCAAAATACTATGCCCTGCCCCCGCCACAGCCATTTCTCAACATCACTTTAACAGATACACCTTTGGCCACGCTCTCAAGCTCCTTTATGATAGACGCAATTTCCGTTTACATGGCGATAATGTTCCTCGCAGTCAGCGCCATCATCATACTTTACAGCGTCTTCTACTTTGAATCAAAAGAAAGGCCCGTTGAAAGATACTTCGCCATTATGCTCATGCTTACTGCGGCCTTGATAGGCGCCGTATTTTCCGGCGACCTCTTAACCCTATTCATCTTCTGGGAAGCAGCAGCCGCAGGCTCAGGTTTCCTAATGATGTACAGGAAAACGCCAGAATCTTTGAATTCCACACTAAAATATCTTGTAATGATAATTATTGCCTCCGCATTCATCGTCTTTGGGCTTTCCCTTGTTTACAGTTTAACCGGCACACTAAATTTCTGGGCTGTCCGTGAAGCGTTAATGGCTTTAGGCGACAAGCACCTGCTCGCGCTGGCTTTCATTTTCATAGCAACAGGCTACGCTATCGAGTCTGCTATTGTACC
>JBNARN010000009.1:17065-29473 GCA_049718365.1 Candidatus Bathyarchaeales archaeon | reverse complement strand
TCTAATACGTGTTCTCGTGTTCATCCTAACTCCGCCTGAAGTGCTGAATTGGACGTTTATGCTGGCCGTGATGGCCGCATTAACCATGGTTGTAGGCAACCTGTTCGCGCTAATTCAAGACGACGTAAAACGCTTGATAGCAAACATCTGCGTATCGGACGTCGGCTACAATCTTGTAGGCATCACTAGCTTAACCGCGCTGGGCTTGACAGGTAACCTTTACTTTTTCCTCATCGGCGGCATAACCACCGCACTTTCCTTCATGATAATCGGCGTCATTAATCATTACGGCTTTAGAACACTGGAAGATTTCTCTGGGCTAGGCAAGAAGATGCCTCTTGCAAGCTTGGCGCTGGTAATGGCTGGGCTCTCCTTTGCAGGCGTTCCACCCTTCGGCGGCTTCATGGCAAAATACCTCGTGTTCACTGCTGCAATAAAAGCAAACTTAAGCTGGCTAGCAATCATCGGCGTTTTAACCAGCGTCCTTCAAGCCGCATACCTGTTTAGGCTAGTGAATTACATGTACGCTAAAAAACCAAAAGATGACGCCAAAATAAAAGAACCCAAAAAACTGCTTTTCCCCATCTTCATTCTCGTGGCAACCATACTAATCCTTGGATTGTACCCGCAAATAGTCTTCAACCTGATTGAGCCAGTAATACAGCAGTTCCAATTCATTCTATAGGCTTACCACGTTTGCCTGTTAAAATTTAGGTTTTAGAGACGCCTCTTTGACGTCGATGTAGCGGTGCTTACCAGATTTTTTCAAATCAAACTTGCCCACTTCGATTCTCTGCTTGAAAAGCGGCGCATCAACAACCATAGTGTGATACCACGCCGTCGGCGTCTCCCCACATGGATCCAGCTTGTTCTTGGCGCATAACGCTAACAGCTCCTTTTGGCATTCGCCGTCGCATATGTGACCCAACCACTTCTTGGCGAAACCGTCAAGGTCACGTGCATACTTTGTATCTATGCAGCCAAAAATGAATTTTATACCCGCCGACAACTCCTCTTCGAGAAGATTCACGTGGTTGCCTGCTGGATCCCAAAGGGGCGTAAATAATTCCAGCCCTATTTGTTTGCAGGCACTTTCGTAGAAGGGCTTGTGGTTAACGTTGGCTATGTCGCCTGTAACTATTCCCTCAATCCCCTCGTGTTTCAGCGTTGCCAGCGCATTATACACGTCTCTCATGGCATCTTTAATTTTTACTTTCTGCTGTGGAACACCAAGCGCTTGGGACTGAAGCTCCATAAGCTTGAAACTGTGAAAAATGTAAGGCTCCTGATAAACGTAAGTTAAAAGGCGGTTAACCTCAAAACCGCGCTCAACAGCCTTGTGCAGGGCAAAGCAGCTATCCTTGCCTCCGCCCCAATGCACAGCAACCCTCATGCAAACATGCCTCTTTTAGCCGAGAAAAGCAAGCCGTAAGTAATAAAAATTTTGCGCTTCCCCACCAACGGACGATGACACCGAATCCAGAGAGCAAGATTCGCATTAAATTTTGGCGCCGGGAATGGGCAGTGACCTTTTGGGTGCAACTCCTTTCCTCCGCCTCATCCACACCAAACTTGGAGACGGAGTCCATAGCAACCACAAGCATTGATTAAACACGTTTATTAGCTAAAAAGTTTTTGGGGATTCTAATAAAATGCGAAATATATTGTTCAAGGGTATATTTATCTGAGATTGAGACGCTTGAAAGTAGTGTTTCCACGGTGCTTGTAGCTTTCTAGTAGACTGAAAGTAATCCGTTAAAAAAATGATGCTTGTTGTAGACGAGATTTGTGTCTTCAAGAATTCTTTGGATGCTCTCTTTTTGACAGAAACCTGCTATTTTCGTCTTTTTGAATATGATATTGCTGAAATTGCCCTAGTGAAGATAGCGGGCCTTGGTTGCGTTGGGTAATCATGCTAAAACCAGCTTATTTACCTCTAAAAAGCGCATTTCAGCCTGTTTTTCTTCTCCTCTAATCTTTTTAGATGATGCGAGTATGAGTTAGTGGCGATTTTGTTCGTATTCCCTGATTCTGGCTTCTATAAACTCGACAATTTTCTCTTCGCTATACTGTCGCTCTGCTTGTTGCAATTCAAGATGCGCTTGAATCGTCTTTAGAAGCTTATCAACATTCAAAGGCTTCACTAAATATGCGTCTGCCTTTAGGTTTACGGCGTCAATAGCGTTGTCAACCGATGGATAACCAGTTATCATTATCTTACGCATTCTAGGAACAGTATCCCGTAGCCTATACAGCAGTTCCGTGCCTACCATATCAGGCAAACAAATGTCTATTAAGGCAAGGTTATAAACAGTTGTCTCGCTCTTTTTGATGGCCTCTTTTCCATTCGCTGCAACATCCACAGCATAACCTTCATCTATAAGTATTGTCTTCAGCGTGTTTCTAATGTCGGCGTCGTCATCGACAACGAGGATTCTAACATGCTTTGCCACTCTTTTTCACCTCCAACCTCTGATTTAGGTTTCAAAGGCAGCTTTATGGTGAATGTGGTGCCTTTTCCAATGGTGCTTTCGACGCTTATGGCGCCTTGGTGTGCGTCTATGATGCGTTTGCATATGGCTAAACCGAAGCCCATGCCTTGTGCCTTCGTAGTAACTAAGGGGCTGAACAGCTTAGCTTTAACCTCCTCAGGAATGCCCACGCCTGTATCCGCAAAAGTAATCTCCACAGCGTCGGCTTTTCGGCGGCTTGTTATTGTTAGCGTTCCGCCGTCTGGCATGGCTTCCACCGCATTCTTTATCAGGTTAACGAAAGCACGAACCATTTTGTATGCGTCGACCATAAGCAGAGGCTCTTGGCATGTTTTGTCGATAAGCTTAATTTTGTCTGGGATGTTCACCGTCTTCAGTGCTTCAGCTAAAAGCTGGGTGGGCGTGCACGGCTTGGGTTCTAAACGTATTTCTCTTGAGTATTCGAGCAAGTCATTCACAATTTTGTTGGCGCGGTCAATTGCGTTGTCTATTATGTTCAGCATCTCTTCTTTGTGTTCTGCGGGGCATGCATCTCCCTTCTTCTTAAGATAGAAAGCGGCGTTTTTAATTGCTGTTAGTGGATTACGCATGTCATGTCCAATCATAGCAGCTAATTCGCCGATTGTAGCAAGCCGCTCAGCCTTAATCAGCTGGGCTTGGGCTTGTTTTAGCTGCTCGGTTTTCTGCTCAACCAGTTTCTCCAGTTTCTGCGAATACTCCGCAAGCCTGTTTTGCATGATTTTTCTTTCAGTTATATCAACCGCCAACTCCAGCGCGGCAATAACTCTTCCTGCTTCGTCCTTGAGAGGTGTAACAATAAGTTCAACCCAGAATCTATTCCCTTTCTCATCCACATTAGTATATTCGTGAACGTCAATGGGAACGCCTTTCTCGAAAATTTTCTTTACTCCGCAGTCTGGGCAGACATGCGTAAGCTTATTAAATGTTGAATAGCAAGTTTTGCCTTCGCAATCACCGTTATTTTGCTTCAATAGTCTGTTTGCCCATAGTATGCGATAATCGCTGCTGATAATCGCGAGGCCGGCGCCAATGTTCTCGGTGACTGCCTCAAGCTTATCCCGCTCAATTTTAAGCGCACTCTCAGTTCTCTTCAACTCGGTGATGTCCTGCGTTATGACATGAAAGAATTTCTTTCCATCAAGCTCAATAACCTGAACATTGTTTATGACGTCTCTGATTTCGCCTGTTTTGGTGCGATGCTTAGTTTCAAACTTGTCCCAGCCAGTTTCCATTATCCGCTTCATGCGCGCTTTTGTTTCCTCGGGTGTTTCAAGCACTTCGTAATCGGAGATTGTGAGCTCCGCAAATTCCTCTCGCGTGTAGCCTAGTTGTTGATAGGCTTCTTCATTAAATTCCACCGCCCGCCCATTTTCGTCAATAAGTAAAATTCCCAGTGGTGCCTCATTAAACAGAGTGCGATAGCGCTTTTCGGATTCTTTAAGTTGTATTTCTATTTTCTTGCGTTCAGTAATATCTCTAAATATCACTGTTGAATATGTTGTGCCATCGGTGTCGGTGAATAGGGCTGAGGAGATTTCGCCGGTAAACGTGGAACCGTCTTTGCGTTTGAATGTAAGTTCTGCTGTTACTTTGCCTGTTTTTTCTCGTTCTTTTAGGGCACTCATCAGCTTCTCATTTTTGACAACTACTCCGTCGCGTCCAGCTTTCTTGATCTCCTCTTCAGTCATGCCCAGCATTTGGCATGCTTTGGGGTTCGCAGCGAGAATAGTTCCATCAGGCTTTGTCAGTAGCACTCCGTCTAGGCTGTGCTCGAATATGCTGCGGAACTGCTGTTCTCTTTCCCAAATTTCCCTTACTTTTGCGTATACTAGCTTTTCCATTTGCTCGGCGTATTCTTTGAGGCGCTGCTGGTTTTCCTTTCTCGATGTAACATCATGGATAATTACAAGGTCAGCCGGTTGCCCATGAAAGCTGACTTTTTTACCTTTGATCTCGACGCATTTTTTTACCCCTGCGTTATCTATGATGTAGACTTCATAAGTCGCTACAGGCACGCTTTGCATGCGCTTCTTGAAATTTTCCAGGAGCACTGCCTTGCTTTCGGCCGGGATATTCTCAATTTCAAGGAAGCATTTTCCCGCTATCTGCTTCCAGCTTAATCCAGTTATTTTCTCGAATTCGTCGTTTACCATTAGGAAACGGCCTTTTTCATCTATCAAAAATGCCGGGTCGGATACCACGTTCAAGAGAACCCGAATTTTTCCTTTACTTACTTGTTGGTTCGCGCTCATAGGATAGGACTCCCATTTCTAATTTGCTTTCTTGAGTAGCCTCAAATTTTTGTTGCATGATCTTGACATAATCTTGAAAAGTTAGTTCTGGGATTAGCCATTTTGATAAAGGCCATTCGTACTCCGGCCATTTGCAAATTACCTTAATTTTTGAGTGAATGCTTTTCATGAATAGTACCTCTAGGCGTCTGGCGCCCGGACCGAATATTCGTTCAAGGGCTTCTGAGAAATCGGCTAGTCTATTTGGAATTTCTTGCCGTTTGATGTTGAAGCTATGTTCAAGATGAAAGTATACTGCTGTCTTAACGCTCTCGCCTAGAGACGAAAGTGCCTCATCTATTGCCTCCAATAAGAGATCCCCAAAACTCTTAAGGCGATCTTTTTTTTGTGGCACTGCATTATCCTCTTTTTAGGTGCTTTCTATTCTTTATGCAGCTATAATTTTTAGTAGCAACTTACTTTTTTAGAACGACACTGTAAAATTAAAAAAATTATTAAGAACCAATATTAATTGAAAATGAGTATTCTACCTATTTTTACCTACTTTTTAGCTGTGTTCATAGGCGTGATTAATTCACGATGGTTAAATACTATCGTGAGTTTATTAAACGACCTTTTTTGTTACTGTTTGTTTTTATACTTTATTAAGATCAGCACGAAATTGCGTAGTGTTCACTTTTTGGGTTGTACTGTAAGGCTGTTCTTTACGCTTTAGTTGGATAATAGCTGTTAAAGCGGTTTATTGTACACCCATTTTGCATAATCTGATTCTACATCGTTTTATCGTGCATTTCTTACTAATTTCGGGTGAGCAGGCTTATTTTGATTTTTGTTCTCTCAATAACTTTTCTGTTCGGGTCTTGAGAAATGCTGCGATGCTGTCTTCCGTGGCTACTTCAGTTTTCTTTTTTTCTTCAATTTTATCTTTTATAGTTTCCATTAGTTTCTCTGGATCGACGGGTTTGATGAGGTAGGCATCTGCGCCTCTGTTCAGGGCCTCGACTGCATTGTCAAGCATCGGAAAGCCTGTAAGCATAATCTTGGCCATTTTCGGGGAGGTTTCACGCAGCGTGGTGAGAAGACTTGTGCCTTCAACGTCGGGAAGTCTAATATCTAATATGGCTAAGTCGTAGATGTTTTTGTGAGATTTTTCAATGGCTTCTTTGCCTGTGTGCGCAACGTCAACTTCGTATCCTTCTGATTCCAATAGCAGGCTCAAAGATGCCGGTGATGTCTTTATCGTCATCTACAAGTAGTACGTGAACTTTTTCTGTCATGTCATTCACCTCTTGGGATTGTTTATGTATGTTTCTTTTAACTTTTTGACTTGGAGTGGGAAATATACTGGCTTTTCAATGGCAAAGGGTATTTCGAGTTTTTTGCATATAACCTCAAGTATTGTTTCTTCAAGTATAACTGCTGCGCAATAGATTTGTCTACTACCGAAACCCAAAATTTTTCGCAATTCATCTGAAAACATTTCCGGATTGTTTGGGATTTCATTTAGGGGTAAGCCTCTTTCTTCTAAATAATTGTAACTTATTCTTGTGTTTGTTTCTCCGAGGCTGTATTCAAGTACTTCATGAATAGCATTAACCAAAGCCTTGTCAAACTCTTGAGCAGCATCCATTTTATGCCCCCTTTCATGGTTCGCGGCTACCTATAAATGGAATACATAATAAAAAGTTATGAATTTCAAATTTTAATCTCAAAAAATTGATGCTTCCATTTTAGGGCACGATGGCTTAATTTATGCGAGTTACTTTTTTACCATTTATACCCCATTTTCATCATTTGCTGATGAAAATGTAGTCCATAGCAACCACGAGCATCAATTAAGCACGAGCATTAGCTAAAAAGTTTGCAGATCACAAGAAATACCGAGCGGGAGAGCATTGTTCTTAAGTCGTGGGCCGCGCGTGTTGATCTTTAGGCGTCAATAATTTCGCTTGATATGGTTGTAAATCGTGGTTTGGAAAATCTTAAATGCGCAAAGAATCGCTATGTTTCTTTCAGCGTTTGTCTAGAATCCCATTTAACGGGAGTTGAGCTGGTGCCTGTTGAGATTAGTTTGGAGATGTATGCGGAGAAACCTGTAGTTTTGCCGTTGTTTACGGGGTATGTGACGCGTGGTTTGCTGTTGCATGCCGTTAGGTCGGCGGATCCTGTTGCGAACTAAAAACAGGTTACGCATGCAAAACACAGTCAAAATACACCAAACGTGGGCAATAAACATGATGCTTAATAGCAGTAACAGAAACAAACTCTTCCATAACATCCGAAAGTGGTAGCTTTTGCTTCCGCAAAAGCCAGTTCTACTTATACTTAATCCTAAACCTTCTCTAAAATCGCCATAATCCGTGCATATGTTTCTACGCTGCATCGCCAGCCAGCAAAGACCATCTCATTCACCGCTTGCCTCGCCCTTTCTTTACTCATAATCCCCTCACAAACAGCTCTCACTAAAACATACGGTGTGCCCGCATATGCGACTCCATAAACTTTAGCCGTCTTCCTTGCCACCTCATCATCCACTACAGTCAAACCATCCAACTCTCGAGCAAGAGCCAAAACCTCTGCATCAGTCATGTGAAGTCCCTTGGTTCGCAATAATCTCGACAGAAACTCTTTATCCTCGGGTTTGACAACTCGAAAAACTTGGTTGTTAAACAGTTTCTCTAAGACAACCGCATCAGGAACGCCCTTAAGCTTCCCCTTATCTACAACCTCCCGCTTAACCTCAGGCGAAGTCACCTTTTCATCTGGCAAATCTTCCAGAACCTTGCTCAATCCAACTTTAGCCAAGTAAATCAGAGGCGTAGAATTGAAGACAAGTAGCTTCACTGGTGCTTCGCCGCCGACGCAGCATTAAACTCGTTCTCGATTTCTTCAGGCGTAAATCTAACCCATTCCACATTACGCTGTTTCACCAGATCAGCAAACTCCCACAGCGAAAGCTTGGCCATCTCAGCCGCCTTGGCAAACGTCACCTTTCCATCTCGCAGTAATTCCAGAGCCGACTGCTTCCGCCATTCCGCAATTCCTAGCTCTAGAAGGTTCCTAACAACCGTGGCCTTGTCTAACTTTGCGCGCTCGACCATTTCGAGGATTTCCTTCTCGATTTCCTCGGGTATCCTCACTGCTAAAGGTTTAAGCGTCAACTGGTTCACCGTATACAAAAGCTGTCAAACGCAAACATAAACTTTCTGTAACTCAGAAATACACTATCTTATCTTTTTCTTCCTTTAACTCGTACCTTTTCGGTTTACCTACTTCTTTTCGCCCTTTAAAGCACGTGTCGCAAACAGGGTACAACTGCACGTTCTCAATCAAATCCTTAATCAGATTTTTCAAATCCACAAGCAAACTATTCAGCTCATCCCTACGCAGACTACCAATAAAAGCGCTGTACTGGATACGCTGTAAACCATAATCTTTCAAAGTTTCAGCAACCAAAGCTCGCAGATTATTATCCGTAATATCATAAATCACAACATACCGCACATGCCTTCACCATCCCAGGCAGAAAGGCACATAATCAGATTCTCTCAAAAGAAAGCGAGCTACACAGCGCGCTTGAGAATAAATAAAACTTTTCAAAGAACCTTTCTGGCCATTAAACATTACTTCAGAATCCAAGCGCTCCTGAAAGCCCTCCAATAAAATCTTGATCACATCCTTGTTCAAAACCCGACCTTCTTCAACAGCTTCCGTAGCCAAAATCTCATTAGGCTTTATAACATTCTTTGTGATCAGCCCAACTAACGTTCTATCCACAAGCTGTTGACGAAACTCCTCCATCAAATCCAAAACAAGAGAAGGTTTCCCAGGTCTGTCAGCATGCAGGTACCCAGCGTAGAAATCCAAGCCCGCGTAGCTGACTGCCTTCCAAACTTCAGGAAAAAGAATAGTCTGATAACCAAAATTTAACATAGCATTAAAAGGGTCACGTGCGCCGCGAGTCTCTCTTCCAATGAAGCCTAACTCTGGAGGCAAAATCTGTCTAATTGAATCCCAATAAAACCGTGCGCCTTCAGCCTCCAAATTCATCAGCTGCTGGCGCTTCTCATCAATTCGCGATCCCTGCTCTTTGCTTATTCGCTCGTTCACTTCGTCAATCAGCTTGCCTGCCTCGTATAACCTCTCAGCCAATTTCGGGTCAGTCTGCCGCCTATTCTTTGCCATCAACTTCAGAAAATTAGCTTGATTACCCAGTTTTCCCGCAATGAATTTCTTAGCCAAAACTAAGCTTCGCTCATCATTGTAGGCAATGAACTGCTCTCTGCGGGCTCTAACAGAACCAGTCATGGAAGCGGGCATCAAAACAGCATAAGGCCAACCACTATACCGTGCAAAGACAACCTGAATATTATTCTCTACAGCCAAGTCTAAAGCGCTTGAAGAAAAAGCAACCCCTGAAGAACAGCAAATAATCGAATCTACATCATCTGCTACAATCTCTTTGGATTCGCCTGCTTTTTTCACGATAAACCGATTTCTTTTTCGTCCCAAGAAAATGCCGAAATCATCCAGAAAAATCTTCATCGAAATCGTCCCTGCAGAGGCGCCTACCCATAGCAGAGGCTATAGAATTGACAATACTCTTTACACTGTGAGCGTTCAGGTTTTCCTGGATCTTTTCTTTCAGCCACAATCTCTAACTTCTTGTCTCTTTCTTCGAGCCACCATTGCCTCAGCTCATCATTCGCAAAAAACATGTCTTTCTGGATACTTATCTTACCGCCCTCGACGTTCAGGTAGACAGTGCAGCAGATGTCCACTGGCACTTCATGGACGCTTTCAAACACCAAAGCGTAACCAACAGAATAAAGTCTATGCCATTCTTCTTTTACACTTGTTACTTTCAAATCAAAAATTATGGCTCTGAGATAATCATAACAGTCCACGCTGAGGACATCGCTTAAACCGAGTAGCTCCCCCGAGATTCTGTGCTCAACAAGAAAGGGCACAGCGGAAGAAATTAAATCCAGCTCAGAAGCATGAATCTGCTGGCAAGAAACTTCCGCCAGCTTAGCCTCACACATTTTCTGCATAAACTCCCAAACTTTCCTGCAAGGTTCAATAACGTTCTCAGGCTTTTCACCAATCTCCTGCCACCTAACCTTTTGCCACCACGCCTCAAAACTGAGCTCCCGACGTTGAAGGAAAGCTTGCAAACTATCGCTTACCACGCCGTGGAACAGTTTACCCAGCGCCATCCTCGAGCTTGGAGCAGGATACACCTTTTCTACATGACGAAGGTATACGTCACGATTTGTGGGACAGTATTTGGAGCATACCTCGTACATTGGCAACTTCACGTTATCAAAGTAGGGCTTCAATGGCGGCTGATGCCAATTCCAGCCTCGCAACTCCCGGCTGACTCCCACTTCTCGGGCAGTAGGCAAAAGCTGATAGAGCAACTGTTTATGCTCAATGTCAGACAGAAAGTACACTCTGCCCAACCACCAAACGGGTTTTCTTCGATTATCTTTATAAATTAAATTACATTCCAATAATAATCGAGCATACATATCCAAAATTAGCTAGATAGAAGCGTCCTTTGGCAAATAACGCCAAAACGGGGTTCGGATGCAAGAGAAAATCCCAAGTAAAGGGAATTGAAAGTCTATGCCCCGCACCGACATAATCGCCTTTTCAACCGTGCGATGCAAGAGAAAATCCCAAGTAAAGGGAATTGAAAGTTAGACCATATGATTTGTTTGTGCGAGGTATTTTTTAATGGATGCAAGAGAAAATCCCAAGTAAAGGGAATTGAAAGATTTTAGGTTTAGGTGGTGGTGCTATTTTGGTTTTAGGTGTGATGCAAGAGAAAATCCCAAGTAAAGGGAATTGAAAGGCCCCGATAATAAGAAGGTTTACGCGCTCTACTCCATGATGCAAGAGAAAATCCCAAGTAAAGGGAATTGAAAGTGCATGTAGAGTTGTTCTGCGCTGGTTGGTGCTGTTTCGATGCAAGAGAAAATCCCAAGTAAAGGGAATTGAAAGTATATGCATAGCCATTAAAATTTGTTGAATTTGGTTAGGATGCAAGAGAAAATCCCAAGTAAAGGGAATTGAAAGTGCTGAAGGAGTGTTAAAAAATGATTTCGGCTGGTTTCTGCGATGCAAGAGAAAATCCCAAGTAAAGGGAATTGAAAGTTGAGCAGCCACGGCAAGTGACGGTTAAGGCGGAAACTGTCAGGGTGATGCAAGAGAAAATCCCAAGTAAAGGGAATTGAAAGATAGTCCAAACCCAGCATCTGGTGCGTATTACGTGTCTGGTGATGCAAGAGAAAATCCCAAGTAAAGGGAATTGAAAGTATATTTTGCCATATCAATTATAAAGAGAATTATTTAAGATGCAAGAGAAAATCCCAAGTAAAGGGAATTGAAAGATAACGGCTCAAAACCGTTCAAAAATGCCTTCGCAATAAGATGCAAGAGAAAATCCCAAGTAAAGGGAATTGAAAGTGGTTCCAACCGTTTGAAGGTCAACAGGAAGCAAAAGGAGGTGATGCAAGAGAAAATCCCAAGTAAAGGGAATTGAAAGAGTTGTTTCTTGTTGTTCTTGCGTTTTGGCGTAGAAGTGGGATGCAAGAGAAAATCCCAAGTAAAGGGAATTGAAAGTTTCAGAAAACGAAGCTTGGAAATGGCTTTTTGGGCTTTGATGCAAGAGAAAATCCCAAGTAAAGGGAATTGAAAGATATTTCCTGTGGTTTCTAGTGTCCCGATAAGTGCGCCGTGATGCAAGAGAAAATCCCAAGTAAAGGGAATTGAAAGCTATTACCGAAAAATAGGCACAACGCTTTTCGAGCGCTGGGATGCAAGAGAAAATCCCAAGTAAAGGGAATTGAAAGTGTCGTCTAAGCCGAGCTTGTTTAGCCATGCATAGTAGATGATGCAAGAGAAAATCCCAAGTAAAGGGAATTGAAAGAGAATATCCCAGACAGGCGTGTCCGTGTACTCAAGCTTTGGATGCAAGAGAAAATCCCAAGTAAAGGGAATTGAAAGTGACCATTTCAACCAATCAACCTGTTAGATTTTTCTAACGATGCAAGAGAAAATCCCAAGTAAAGGGAATTGAAAGTACCAATCAAGCGCATAAAGCCATAAACCCGCATCATCCGATGCAAGAGAAAATCCCAAGTAAAGGGAATTGAAAGGTCAGGGTAGCGCCCTTTCACAGTCATGTAACACATGAGATGCAAGAGAAAATCCCAAGTAAAGGGAATTGAAAGAAAAGGTGAGAATTTGACCCGAAACGTAAAAGCAATAGAGATGCAAGAGAAAATCCCAAGTAAAGGGAATTGAAAGTTAGAAGATTTGAAAAAAGAAATATGTCATGAATTCGGTGGTGATGCAAGAGAAAATCCCAAGTAAAGGGAATTGAAAGAATGCGTGTCTACGGTTACATGCGGCACGGAGGCAAATTAGATGCAAGAGAAAATCCCAAGTAAAGGGAATTGAAAGAGACAGCCACCGCAAACAAACGCCTTAAGCCCGCTAAGATGCAAGAGAAAATCCCAAGTAAAGGGAATTGAAAGGGTATTACCTACGCGAAGGCTCCGCGAATATCGAGCATGATGATGCAAGAGAAAATCCCAAGTAAAGGGAATTGAAAGGTCAGGGTAGCGCCCTTT
>JBNARN010000009.1:1179-16965 GCA_049718365.1 Candidatus Bathyarchaeales archaeon | reverse complement strand
GTTTCGATATAAAAGAGAGATGCAAGAGAAAATCCCAAGTAAAGGGAATTGAAAGGTCAGGGTAGCGCCCTTTCACAGTCATGTAACACATGAGATGCAAGAGAAAATCCCAAGTAAAGGGAATTGAAAGAAAAGGTGAGAATTTGACCCGAAACGTAAAAGCAATAGAGATGCAAGAGAAAATCCCAAGTAAAGGGAATTGAAAGTCATCGGCAAAAGCGGTGTAGAATTTCATTAGGGTCGAGATGCAAGAGAAAATCCCAAGTAAAGGGAATTGAAAGATTATACCAGTTCCAGTTGGTTTCGATATAAAAGAGAGATGCAAGAGAAAATCCCAAGTAAAGGGAATTGAAAGTCATACGGTCACTTTCAACTAAAAACTTTCGTTTGTACTGATGCAAGAGAAAATCCCAAGTAAAGGGAATTGAAAGTAACTATGTTTAAGTCTTCTAAGGGTTTCAAGTAAAGCGCGATGCAAGAGAAAATCCCAAGTAAAGGGAATTGAAAGAGATTACGGCAATTAAGGCGCGATAATCCTTCTCCTTCGATGCAAGAGAAAATCCCAAGTAAAGGGAATTGAAAGAACATCTATTTAGAGTAAATTCTTTGCTATATTTGCTGCTTGAGTGTTTATTCGGTTTTGTTTTCTATTGTTAGTTTGTTTCCGTTGATTTTTACTATTATTCGTTTGTTGATGTCTATGGGGAAGTTGGAGTCTGTTATGAGGTCTTTTGGGAGGTAGAGGTAATGTCTGCCGTTGGTTTTGTAGATTTTTGATTCTGCTTCCTTAACCATTGCGGTCGCCATTTATGAAATGTTTAGGCGTGAGGGTATAAAAGTTTTTTCAAACTTTGGTATAGAAAATATTTATATTTTAGTTTATAATTTAGTATAAACCGAGGTTTAGATAAATATGGGGAACGTAAAAACCAAAAATAAAGCTCATAGTAAAAGGGCACTAACGCTGGACGACATCAAACTTGCCGTGGCCCTCGACCTAAAACTCAACGGCTACGTGCACATCACATTCGACAGGCCAATCCTTGTGCATGGCAGAAAAGAGAAAATCCACATACACGCCGAAGATGACCTGGGAATAAGCTACGCCGTCATCTGCATAAGCAGCCCCGCAAAGCTGGATCCAAACAGCATAATAGATGCCGTGAGCGCGATACAGGCTGAAATAGGCGTGGAGGGCGAAGTAGCCGTCGCCATACCCATAAGCCTGCTGGATAAGGCAAAGGACTTGTTCGGGTTAACACGACAAATGTTCATGGTCGACGGCGAGTTGCGTGTTTGGACAAGCACCAGCCCACGATCTGTGGCTGATTTAATAAAAGCTAAAATGCCAATGCGCGAGCAGTTGCATACGCATCGTGCTGCTGACAGCGCCGGTAATCAAGCTGCATTGTTTAGCGCGTACAGCGCATGCTATGTGGTATAAAAAGGGGAGATTAACTGCGCATGTGCGAGACCACGCACTTACCTGATGAAGCTTGCACCGTAAGTATTGTGCCTGCGGGGATGGGTGAGCAGGATATGGCGGAGCTGATGATATTGCTTGAGGATGTTTGTTTGCGTTTGGCTCAGAAGTTCCGCCTGTTCAGCTCAGCGGGTAAGCCTCGTTTATCGCTTATCCTGGACGCGTTGCTTAAGTATTCTTGCAGAAGCTGCATCAAGCGTGCACTGCAAAATGCCCATGCCAAAAGTAAAGTGGACAGCCTATATCTTCAGAACCACGAGTTAGCCGTCAATCTCCTCGTAGACGGATTACGCAGCACCCTCGAAGCAGCAGGTCTAAAGCTTAAGGTGGAGCAGGGAGTCACCGGCGCCTACGGCAGGCTTGATGTTATCATTAAACCGTATGGGTCAGGGCTGCTGTTGGAGACCGCAGATGCGGAATTAATCGTGGAAGTTAAGAGTGGAAGTAGTTTCTCGTATGCGCAATTAATCCGCTATCTGGCAGAGAGACCAAATGCCATAGGCGTTATATGGCGTATCCTACCCAATCAAGTGCTGGTTATAGATCCTCGGCGGCATTGGCGGCTGCTATGTTTATGGTTGTCTTCGGCGGCGAAGCGTGGCTTGGACGTGCTTGCCGGTCAATTCGAGGAGTGCACGCATGCTGAATTTGGCGATTATGTGATTCGTGATCCACAGCGGGTGGTAGATGAATTCTTCGAAGCCCTCATAAACGGGCTTCCTAAAGTGCTGGCAACAATTTCTGGGCTTCTCGGGGTTAGCATAAGCAGTGAAACAGAGAAAAACAAGCGCCCATGAAAAGCGAGATCGCAGAATGGCTTAACATTCTTTATGCTTGCGCCAATCCACCTTTCTCTGCAGTATTTTGATTTATACCCGATTTGCAAACTCTGTCGCCCTTTCATTTTGTGATCCTCGTAGAACGCGTTAAGCGTCAAATCTCAATAATTGTGAATTAACTTACCCCGCATTATGATACGCGCTTAGGACGCCTTTTTGGCGTGAATCATTATTATTGACTGGGTTGATTTTTTCTTGTTGATACTTTAGCCTTTCATTTTGGTGAAGGAAAATTGTGATTAATCCATTCGTGTGGTCTGTCATCTAATTTTCTATTTTTAAAGCTATTCGAAATCTGATTTTGTTGTTTGCGGATGCTGAATTGCATTGTAGCTTGTTTTTGTCGTGTGGCTTGCATGGCTCAGAAGATTTGCTGCAGACGCATAAAGTGGTAGGTACTTGCGTCTGGATTAATGGCCTTTCTCGATTAGTTGTTCTGCCGTGGCTCGGCGTTCATCGTCTCTGTTTTGGAGTTGCACTGGTGAAACCTGGCGAGTTGGCTGTCTGGTATAGGTGGAAGGTGCTTCCGCCGTCTATGCATATGACGTTGCTTTTTAAGCCGCGAGTTGCTGTGGTTGTTGTGCTCTTGCGAATAGGAGCAGTGCGAGGGATGATACTGCATGCGAGCCGTAGAGTAGGGAAGTCTCCAGTGGTGAAGCCTGGGAGCAGTGTGTCTATTTTTGGCATGTTCAACGCAAGCAGCGGTTGAGCTTGGATGGTTTTGGCTAGCGTGTTTTGTGACATTTCTTTTACTTCTCCCCCTTTTGGATTAAAAAGGTGCTTGCTAAGCCGTTTTTTAAGTTATCACTGAAGCGGCATTTAACAGCAGAGGAGGGAGATTAATGAAAGTGAAGAGGGCGTATGGAGAACCAAGTCAAGGTTATAGCGTAGAGTTAAAGATGGTGATGTGTGTTGAACTAATTGTTATTGGCGTGTTGGGTTCTGCTTGAGGTGTAGAAACTTTTCGCGGGAAGGGTATTCTGCGACTTTGCCTTTAGGTTTAGCAGCGTTTTTGGTTAGTATTGCTGGTATGTATAGCTGTAGAGATGAGGCTTTTGAATGAAGCCATTGTGTTGAGGGGCTGTATTGGAAAGAAAAAAAATAAATATATTTGCTTATGGGCGGGCGGGGGTGTGAGTTTACTTGTGGCTGGGTGGTTGCATGTTTGTTAACGTTTTTGCAAAGTTTTTGTCTGGGGCATTTGTGCAGGTGTGTTTGAGCTTTTAAGGCTGGTAGCTTTTGCTGGGGGCGAGTCGTGTATTGTGGCTTGAAGAGGCTCTCTGCATCCGCCGTGTCATCAAATCAGAGTTGCCTTCCCTTTTCCCCAGGCTTTCCCTCAGATTGCTCCGTTTTTTCCCGCCCGTTCAGGTTTTCCATCAGTTTCGCGAGCTTTTTCCCCCAAGTCACCAGCAGTTTCCCCCAACGCCTAAGTTTTTCCCCCAACTCATCAACGGTTTTTCCCCAAACCAACCTTTTTCCCCCAAGTTTCCCCAAATTTTTCCCCCAAACTGGCTTTTTTCCCCAAGCTTGCACAAAAATAAAAAGGGTTATTTGGAGTCTCACGTATTGGTGTCGAAACGGGGCCTTTGCGCCTTGAGCTGCCGTGTGAATGGCAGTTTGGCGCGCCGTTCTCGGCGAGCGATCTCCCCAGAGGGAGCAGGGGCGCTTACGGCGCTACTCGGCAAGCACAGGGCTTGCGAAATACAGAGGGGTTGCATCCTAGGCAACACTCTAGCCCTGGAGATTCTGTCCTTATAAATTTAACTTTGGAAGTGTTTTAAAACTGCAACTTTTGATGCAAAAATGCAGTGTTTTTGCGCTGTTTCCACCCGCGAGGGGGAATCACAAAAGAACTTCACTAACCTTCCCAGCTCGAGTTCCCTCAAGTTTTTCATAGAGACATACTTCTTTTTCCCAGACCAGTTTCGCCCGAGTTTTCCCTTATTTTCTCTAGAATCTCCCAGATTTTTCTCTCAAGTTTAATCTTTGCCTTGTAGAAGGAATTTTTATGGCACTAAAGTGTGGTGGTTTTTGTTATTTTTATGAATTTGGCTTCTTTTTGTAGTGCTGGCAAGTTAGGTAATACTGCTTGTGCGTATTCGGTGGTTTTTTTGTATAGTTGGGTGTAGGTTTGTTTTTCGATTGGTATTAGGTTGTGAGCGAGGATTGATGTGTTTCTTTTGTTTAGGAGATTTTTGAGTTGGTTGTCGTTGTTGAATTTTTTTCCGAGGGGGTCGTCCTTTGCTGCGAGCAGTTCATATGCCTTTTGCAGTGCTATTTTTATTGGTTGGTTAGTTTGGCTGATGTTCCATTCTTGTTTGAGTTTTTCTGGGAGTTGGTTTGGGTTTACCGCTGATGTTTCGATGTTGTATTTGTTTTTCAGCTGGTATTGGCCGATGAGTTCTATTGTTCTGTAGAGTCGGGCTGTTGCGTCGTCGTATTTTTGTTCTTCTGTGCCTCTTCTTTTGGCGTTGTTTAGGAGATCTGCAATGTAGTAGGGTTCTGGGGTTTTGCTGTTTAATAGTTGCCCTAGGAATTTTTTGTTTAAGCTTAGTTTAGGCATTTTGATTTTTCTAATTATGGTGAATGCTTTTTCGTGATTGAATTTGTCCCATTCGGCGTATGCTTTTGCGAGTTCTTTCAGTGTTTTGGTTTTGTTGGTGATTGTGGGGTCTGTTGTTGTTTTTTCTATTTCATTGATTATTGTGATGGCGGCGTTGAACTGGTTTTTGTTGAATAAATGTGTTGCTATGGCTTGTTTTCTTTCCGTAGTTGCAAAGTATGGTTTTATTATTTTTAGTTGTTCTGTTCCGGGTTTTACTATTCCGCCTTCTCTTTTTCCTGTGACATAGCTTAGTGCGGCTACTTCGTAGGTTGTGCCTAGTATTGCTATGGCGGCTGTCATGGCTTTTGTGCCTGATGTGTAGTCTACTACAACGTTATGGTAGGTTTGAGTTATTTGTTTGAATTTGGGTTCTATTGTTTCGTAAATAATTTGTGTGTCATCTGGATTTTCCAGCGTGATTATTTCATATTTTTTTATTTGGGTTTGTTTTATGATTTGTTGCACGGTTTGTTGGCTTTCTTTGCTGGCTATGAAGTATGCTGTATCTGGGTTGTGTTGTGTTAC
This sequence comes from Candidatus Bathyarchaeales archaeon, assembly GCA_049718365.1. Classification (GTDB taxonomy): domain Archaea; phylum Thermoproteota; class Bathyarchaeia; order Bathyarchaeales; family Bathycorpusculaceae; genus JAOAIV01. Next base: position 11,513 of record JBNARN010000009.1, on the reverse strand, counting down.
GCTAAAGGATAGTGCTTTTGCGAGGTTTTCGTTGGCTGTTTTATTTTTTCCTATTCCTGTGCCAACGGTAATAACTAATGCTTTCATTTTATCCACTGATTTCTAAATTTTTCTAATCAATCTAATATAACCTTTTTATTTCTTTACAAAAAACGGATTTTTGCATTATTTATTAAATAATGAATCCTCAACATAAGCTACGCTAGGGCAATGCATAAACATGCTTTTAATAAACAGTTGGAAAAAAGAGATGCTGCATGTTTTGTGTGATCACTAGCGCTCCGCGATGCTATGTAAGTATAGATGAACTATCTGGGTCGTCGTCTCTTCTTTTCTAGAGTCATTGAAACAGAAACTCACGGGAACAATGATAAAAATGATAGATGCGACTTGCTGTCGTCTCTTCTTTTCTAGAGTCATTGAAACACATCGGAGAGGTGAGGGCAAAGAACCTTCTCAAAAGCTTTACTTGCTGTCGTCTCTTCTTTTCTAGAGTCATTGAAACTTCAGCGATATAGAGGCCTTAAAAGCGCTCAAGATGCGCTTCTTGCTGTTGTCTCTTCTTTTCTAGAGTCATTGAAACCCTACAAGAAGACGAAACAAGTCTCCTTGAAATGAAACACTTGCTGTCGTCTCTTCTTTTCTAGAGTCATTGAAACCCTAAATCTCCCATCTGAAGAAACATTATTCACGCCAAGCTTGCTGTCGTCTCTTCTTTTCTAGAGTCATTGAAACTCTGATATTTCAATTGATTCAGATTTTAATGCGCTATTCTTGCTGTCGTCTCTTCTTTTCTAGAGTCATTGAAACGATATAACCAAGGAATTTGTATAGCCTTGACTTTTAACCCAACTTGCTGTCGTCTCTTCTTTTCTAGAGTCATTGAAACGCGTATGGCGTTGCGGACAAGAGTTGCCCGCTGGATAACTTGCTGTCGTCTCTTCTTTTCTAGAGTCATTGAAACTGCCATTGCTTTGATACGTCGGCGACGTAAAACTATATGCTCTTGCTGTCGTCTCTTCTTTTCTAGAGTCATTGAAACGACATTTCTGGCAAGCCAAGCCAACTGGCAACGTTAACCTTGCTGTCGTCTCTTCTTTTCTAGAGTCATTGAAACGTTGTGCAGAAGCTTAGCACTATTAGTGGTGCTGCCCTATCTTGCTGTCGTCTCTTCTTTTCTAGAGTCATTGAAACAAATAAAGGAGAAATAATTAAAGGTATGGTTGTGTTGAACTTGCTGTCGTCTCTTCTTTTCTAGAGTCATTGAAACAATTCAATGCTTGCAAAAATTGCTTAAAATATAATTACTTGCTGTCGTCTCTTCTTTTCTAGAGTCATTGAAACACTCGGTAGCAGTTCTCTCGGCAAGCGTCTTCCTTCGCGTCTTGCTGTCGTCTCTTCTTTTCTAGAGTCATTGAAACTACTCTATTCTGTCGGAAAAGGCGACATTGAACGGAAGACTTGCTGTCGTCTCTTCTTTTCTAGAGTCATTGAAACTTTTTTGAGTGTAGCCCATGCAACATCCAGCAAAATATCTTGCTGTCGTCTCTTCTTTTCTAGAGTCATTGAAACCTTTAGTAGACAAAGGATTCGACATAGAGTGAGCTAACCACTTGCTGTCGTCTCTTCTTTTCTAGAGTCATTGAAACGCGTATGGCGTTGCGGACAAGAGTTGCCCGCTGGATAACTTGCTGTCGTCTCTTCTTTTCTAGAGTCATTGAAACACAAAACAGATGTAAGTGCTGTTCAGCCATCTACCACATCTTGCTGTCGTCTCTTCTTTTCTAGAGTCATTGAAACCGACAACTTAAAATTGGTTTTTCACGATTACAGCCGTTTTTCTGCCACCACTGGCAATATTTATCCGATTATGGTTTTTCTGCTTAAGCCCTTATAAGGATAATCGAGGCGCACCGCAACAGCTGTCGACAACGAACACCAAAGTCCTCGAGCCACACACCAACAGGACAAAATCGAGGCACCAACCTGTTGGCTAAAAACATAATTATCTATTCCCTTTTTTTACAACCCTCCTTTTATTAATTTCAACAGTAATCCTCTATTACGACCTGACCGCAACCATGCGGCTTATAACTTCCAATAGCAAGAAACTCCAAAGCAGCCAAAGACAAAGCCAAAACCTCATCCTCCACGCCGCTTTCAAAATGAAACACCGAACCAGCAGCTACAGCAGGCTCTAAAGACCGCCGCTTCTGCATTTTCAATGACCAACCACAAAACGCATCAACATCAGCCCTTGAAGTCTTCAACTTTACATCAGGCAAAGCCGGCTTTCCTTCATGGAAAAGAAAGCTATACGCGCGCCTACAACCCTCTAGCAAGCTACTAGCATCCAAAAACTTGCCATCAAGCAACATAGGCGACAAAAGCCTAACGACAAAACTACGTGTATCAATAGCATCAGCCCTTTTCCTTAAAAACGTCTCAGTAACCTCTTCAACCTTAACGCTCTCAACGGTAACTTTGCCTAAACCACGAGACTTCCCACCGCCTAAACCCTCATCGCCTAAACCATGCTGCATAACAGACCTCAACATATCAACGTAACCGCCGAAATCTCCAGAAACCAGAACCGCAAAAGAAAACCTCGCCCCCTTACTAATTGCCTCAACAGTATGCAATGTTCCAACCCTTTCGCCGCCAACATCAACAGACGCCGCCGACTTAGACCAACGTTCAATCGCACTGCCTGTAATACGGGAAAAACCTATAGGATGCCGCGCAACCTCTCCACACCCACTACACTGAAAACCAGAATACTGCTTTAAATCAGAACCACACTCGCACTTCGAAGGCGGATAAAAACTTCTGTACAACCTCTTGCATTGCGGATCCTTGCACTCATACAGATTCATCGGTGCAGGCAAATAAGAACCCATACACTTAAGATGGGTAGGATAAGAATAGCGAAAGAATATATGCGATGACCTCCCGAACTCTTCGCCGAACAACGCTGCATAAGAGCACTCATTGAAATAGCTGCACTCTTCATGATTCACCATAGGCTGCTCAAGCTTGCAAACAGCCTTGATTATCGCAGTTCCAACAGCGCCGCGCAAAGCAGACCCAGGAACAAAAGGCCTAGTCCTCTTAATAGTCCCCGTCCTCAAGCCAGAACCTATATGCAACGGCGACTCAGCCTTCAAAACGCCACTTAACCTATAGCACAACACTGTCATCTAAACGCATCCCTTATCAGCAAACCACTTCTTCAACGCCTCGCCAGTGTAAACCTTCTCGCCTTCCGCACCAAGATAATACTTCGCAGACCGCTCAATCACCGTATCAACGTTAATCTTCACTTTACCAAAGCCCCTTGAAGACCCACCGCCAATCGCCGAATGCTCAACAGACCGCAAAGCAGCACAAAGAATACGCAACTCTTCATCAGTCAGGTTTTCAGCGACCACCTCAAAACCAAACGCTACGCCAGCAGGAACCGCCTCAATAGAATACAAAGCACGACTACTAACGGTGCCCGTTTGCCTATCAATAGCTATGCCACTGCGCTGAATTAACTGCTCAACTTTACCTAAAGGATAGGCATCTCTGAACTTTACCTTGCTCGCAACGGAATAGGTTTTACCAGCAGTACCGAAAATCCTGCACGCCAAACAGAACTTGCTTGGATCAGACGCCAACGAACCGCACATAGACTTAACATCAGGAGGATTACAGACGGGGTAACCCTCCTTCCTAAGAATCCGCTCCGCCTCAGCCCGCGTTTTACCCTTCAAAGTAGAACCCGGAATATACGGCTGATCATTGACATCCTTAATCACAGGCATATCAGCCTCTTCAATGTCCATCTCCGACTTACCCGACCCAATATGCAACGGCGTCAAAGTCTCAATGGTCCCCTTCAGAATTAAACGCTTTTCAAGCTTCTCAAACAAGCCATTTCACCTCCTATCAATCGATTGAATCCAAATTTTCCCAGAAAATTTAGGTGCCCTATTCATTACTTCGCGACGAATAGCCATGGACAACTGCACTGGATCCCCAAAATAACCGCTCACTCTAATCCTGTACTCCTTCTGATGCCCATCACCAGAAACTTCCGAACCCATGTATTTGCAGCTTCTTTGCGCACAGATTTTGCTTGCGACATCGCCAACAATAGCATCAAATTGATCAGACATCTGTTTCTCATAGTACGGATAAAGCATGTTTGCATACCACAATACTCTGAAAAACGATGCCTTATCCTCGGCAAACAGCGAAATCAACTCAAGAACAGCCTCAAGCGCTTTACTCCCAGATACGCGCGCGATCTGACGTTTAACATAGGCCTCAACCATAGGCAGCGGCTTAGTTTTAGTAATCCTGTAGAGATCACGCAACTGCTTCGAACCAAGACCATGCTCCACTGCAAGCTTCGCCAGCTCTTCGCCTTTTGCTTTCAAACTTGCCTCGTCCAAACGCTTACACCACCTAAACTTTGAATGCATTGTAGACCATAAAAGCATCCAAAAGGATGCCTGAATTCAAATTATTCAACAATTTCAAACCATCATCCCAGCTTAACCCCTTATTCTGCTCGCCCCTACCCATCAACCTCTTAACCAACACCTCAGCGTACAAAGGAGACTTAATATAGGCCTCCGCAATCCTGCGAAGCTGTGTCGCCGCAACACCCCCCTCCCTCATAAAACGAGCCAAACGCAAAATCTCAGAAAGCTCAAGCCACTTTCTCGGAGGGCGGTTCCGCTCTCTTTCAGACAAACCACTTCCACTTATAAACGCAAAGGCGATAGAATCCTTATCCTTTGCCTCTTTCGCAGACGCCAAAAGATTGACAACAGCCTCTAATGCAACATAAATTGGCAACTTATAGTGGAAAATTGCAACTCCACAAGAAACTGTACATCCCTCAGCCATAGCCTGCTTAAATTCAAAAGCCATCTTTCCAGCAGCTTCCAAAGCCTTCTCGCCAGGCAAAAGCGCCAAAATGTCATCGCCACCAGCAACCAAACATCGCCCCCCAGCATCATTAACCACACGTGTCAAAGCATCCTCACATGTATCGTTTATGAGCCTGCTTATGCTTGACAGACGTGAGGGCGTAGAAGCCTTATTAAGCTGCGTAAACCGCTCTCCACCCAAAAGCGTCCCAACATTGTCACCATCCATCTTTATCAAACCCACCCAGTTAGCATCATCCTTAAGCTCATCAATTCTCGCGCCCTCACCAGCAGAGCGCAATTTCCAGCAAACTTCACAAAGTTGCTCCGCCCTTGCCGTAGCGTCATAAATCAACAACTTTCCAGAATCCACAATCTTTGCAGGCCGCGTATGACACACATCGCAAATCATCTCTTCAGAACCCAAACCCGAAAAAGGCTCCACAATCCGTTCAAGCTTCTTCAAACGCATTTGCCGCTGCGCCTCCGCCCAAATTCTGCCAAATTCACGCTGAACCTCAGAGCCACGATAAACCAAGTAATTAACAGTGAAATTAACCAAACCCCGAGTTTCATCCTCAAAGCCAGCCTTAGCCAACTCAATCAACTGCGCGGCCTTAGAAACTGGTGCGAGCGCAAGCAAGCCGCCCCCGCCAGCAAAAAGCACACATTCAGGACCAAGCGATTCTACAACAGCCGCCTTTGCCCTTTCAGTCGCACGTTTAATAACTTCGCTGCGAGCATTAAGATCCGGAAGCCTAACCGACATGTTTACAAATCGGGAAATTTTATCAGCGTCACCGCATATCAAAGCAAACTGGTAATCGTCAAGGCTTTTTCCTCTAAACCCGCCATCAAACCACATACACGTGGCAAACGCGGCTGTCAGCTTCAAATGATCAAAAAGAGAAACATCATTAATTGGCCTTCGCGTATCCGCTGGAATGCGAACCAAAGCCGATTTACTAACTATCTCAAACACTTTAAGGTATCCTTCATGAGGATCCCTTTCAAAAACAGCTTTAACCTGCTGAAGAGCAGTGATTATTTCATGAACGCTATAACTTAAATGCGCCGCATCCAAGCTGTGAATAACTTTGCCGTTAGACAAAACATGCGTAAATTCAATAGGAGGAGAAGGCAAAGGCGAACCATGCACAGGCTCATCGCGTCTATCAGCACCCGAAGACAAATTGTCAGCCAAACAAATTATCCACTCAGCATCGCTCTTAGGATGATACTCCTGCGAATATGAAGCGCCTGTATGATGCCTCATCGCTGCTGAAGCACATTTATCACCAAAAACAGGCTGCAAAAGCTTGAAAGTATAATAAGTATGGTCAGACCAGCCGCGTCTATTCGCCCAACACTCTGGCTTTCCAATATCATGGAGAAGCGCACATAACCGGAGAAAATCCAACTCCGAAGTCAACTCTCAAGCGCCTCATCAACCAATAGTTAAACCAAAATATAAATATAAGATTTTGCGAATATGAATTACTCAATCATTTTAACGATACATTTTTTATTATAGTTTGTATTAATTATATGTACGCACCACCTAAAATGAAGACCAAAAAATAATGCGATAAACAAAAATTAGTAGCTGAATATGAGGGATACGATTTGTCTGAAGACAAGAAGAAATTTACCTGTCAGGTTTGCGGGCGGCAAATTACAGAAGAGGAGTACAAAGATTATGATGGCTTGTGCTGGGAATGCTGGGACGACCAGTTAACCGAAGAATCAGACGACATGTTCGGAGACTTCCTGTAAAAATTAATTATCCATATATAACGCGCAGATCATATACTATATGAATGGCGATTAGGGTGAAAAAGCCATATTTCATTCTATTGCTTCTTCTCTCAATAATTATTGTTGAATCTTACTTTCTGTTCTCCTTTATTAGCAAACCAGAAAAAATTATTGTTATACACCAAGCAGCTGAGAATCTCACGGAAGAAACCGTCAAATCAATTTTTGATGAAAACAAAAACGCGGCGGATGAGGAAAACAAGGTAGAATATTTCTTCAGCGGTTTCCTTCTGAAGAAAAGCTTCTATAATAACACTTACCGGCCAGAGCTCAGCGGATTCATGGCGAAAGCAATCATCGAAGAAGTAAACAATGACTCATGGAGGTATGCTCACTTCTTCGGGATAGAGCGCGATCAGTATGATAGGAGAGTTGAGTATGGCGAGGAATTCTCCTATTACTTTAAAATTGATGGTGGAATCTGGAGGCTTTTGACGAGTGAGAAGTATGCGTTTGAGGCTTACCGGGTGGGTGGCGAGTTGCTGTTTGCCATAAAGGGCTCAGACGAGGTTTATGTGACAAGGGTCTATGCGCTTATGCCCAGTTACATTTTTGAGAAGGAGACGGGCTTCACGGATGAGATGGAAAGCTGGTTCTCTCTAACCTACCCATTAAACATTACGTTGAAATGAGGTTAGCGTTCACGGGTGGGCTTGGCTTGTGGATTTGCGAGGTTTGCGGGCACAGAAACCCTGAGGACGCAGAGGTCTGTGAGGAGTGCGGATGCTATAGGGAAGAATGTGCCTATGACGCTTTAGCTGACGAAGAAGACGAGGAGTAAACAGTTTTCTGTTTCATCGTGGATGCGGAGGCTAATAGGGTGTTAGGATTATCCGTCGTTCTTTGCGTGTTATCACAGTCTCGATTATTCGCTTCTTCATTGTTCGCAGCGGGTTCCTGAAGGTTAAGAGTTTGGTGCTTTCCGGGTAGCCTACGTTGCAGACGATGTAGAGCCAGTAGTTGTCGGCGTGTTTCTCGGCAAATATCGCCTCGTTGTCTGTGAGTTCGCCGCTGATTTGGCTGCCATAGTGCCCCTTGACCTCTATGTATCGGGTTTCGCCGTTGCCTGTGCTTTCCAGGTCGTAGTGGCAGTATTCATGCACGTCCTCGGGGACGCGACCGTTTCTCTGCTCATACTCTATGGCTTTGATCATTGCCATTATTTCTCTTCTTCTCCTAAATATCTGGTACCCAAGGCACCAGCAAACCCCGCGCATGGTTCTGCAGTTTGTCTTTTAATGGTGCTGCGTTGTCTTGAAAAGGCTGATCCCGTGACTATATGAGACGGTTTGAATCAGCCATAAGGAACAACCTCTCTTTTCTAGGCCTAATTATAACATTATTTTACCCCCTCCTAAACGTCGCACTTAGTGTCCCATTTAGATGGGGGGTGCCTCCTCTGCCTTTTAAATTGCTCCGTTTTTATCTTTCCTGGTCTCTGGCTTTTTTAAGCGCGTGTTTGAAACGCTTAGGCTGTTTTTGCCTAATAAACGTAAAGGTGCCTAGGTTGAGCTGTTGGATTTGCGGTTTAGGGCGGAGCCGCTGGGCGCAGTCGTAAAGGGCGTGGTTCTTAGCAATTACAATGTTGGATTAGTCGGCTGTTTTTGTTGTTGATGAAGGCGGCCGAGGCTTGTATGTTGTTATTGAGCCCCTCGTGGACCTGCAGGAGCAGCGCATCTACAGCTTGTTGATGGAGAACTTGTATTTTTCTCTTAAGCCGCTGGCTAAGATGGATGATCCTTTGAAGTATATTGGGCAGTTTATTTGGGGTCGGCTGAGGATTTGGGTTTGATGGGTCAGGTGCAGGCGAGTTTTCAGAAGCTTAAGTATTTTATTGCGCGGGATGCTTTCAGTTATGGTCCGCTGCATATTCCAATGTTGGATCCGAATGTTGAGGAGATTTCTGTTACGAGTTATGCGGTGCCGGCGAATGTTATTCACAGGTCGTTTACGCAGTATGATTGGCTTGAGACTAACATTTGTTTTGGCAACGAGGATGTGCTGCGTAGTTACGTGTAGAAGCTTGCTTAGCGTGGTAGTAAGGGCGTGGTTGTTGTGTGTTGAAGGTGTAGCTGTAGCCTCATCCATGTAATATACTTCTTCGCTGGTTTGTTCTCATTTGTCGCTGTTTTTTATGACTGTGAAGGTTGAGTTTGCGGTGAATGGGATGTTTGAGGAGTTTGTTGTTGTGTCGCGGAAGCTGCTTGAGGATTTGGTTGTGCGGATGCAGCGATTTGAGCAAGCAATTGCGAAAGTGGTTGCTGACTTGCAAGGAGCTTAGCCATAGTCTCCTGCATCTCCCGGAATTGCCGCTTCAGCTCGGCTATTTCCTCGTCTTTTTGTTGTTCTAAATTAAGCGCGATTTGTCTGTCAAGCGCCAATCCGCAGAAGCTGCAGTAGACCGTTCCAGCGGGGCTTTCGCGGCCGCAGCGTGGACATTTGACAAGCGGCACCACACCTGAAACCTCGCTTACCGGCTTCTTGCCGTACAGCTCCAGCACTGCGTCTTCTAGGTCGCGTGCTGCGAAGTGTACGTATCGGGCAGCCATTTTGCTGCCGTGCACCCAGCCTGCATACTTCTCAAGCTTGGCTTCGGTGAATGTCTTCGCAAGCTGCGTCAGTGTTGAATGCCTGAACAAGTATGGCCAGACGTCCTTGTTGAGGATGGCGCGCTTTGCTATGCGTTTGACTATGAGGCGGAAATGTCGGTAGCTTAGTCTTCTACCCTTGTAGTTATTTGCCAGCGAGCACCATAGTGGCGCGTCGGGCTCTGTGCGGTATGGATGCTCCTCAAGCCAGTCCAGCAGAGGCTGATAACTGGCTACAAGCGGCAGCACCTTCAGTCCTGTCTTGCCGTTTACGCTGATTAGGCAGTAATCCACCTTCTCCTTTATGACGGCACCGTTCTCCACGCGCATTGTCTCCGCCTGCTTGAATTTGACGCTGGCTACGCGCATGCTCAGCAGCTCTCCTGGGCGCAGTGCGCCCTCAAATAGCACGTAAAGCATGGCCTTGTCGCGTCGGTTCTCCGTCGCTTTGATTAGCGCCTCGAAATCTTTCTGTGTTAGGAGCCGTTCTGGCGTGACTCGCTCGTCCTTCGCCTTCACGGTCAGCTTGATCCAGGCTACTTCAGGCGGCACTGGCGTTTCCCGTGTGCATGAGCCGTGCTTAGCATACTGGACGAGTTTGCGTAGAATGAGTTTCTTGTCGTGTTTGGTCCATTCGCGCCATCGCTGGTTGGCGTGTATGGCCGCGACTATGCGTTCGATGTCTGCGCGTGTCGCATCTGCGAGTTTGAAGTCTATTAGCCGTAGTAGCGGTGGTATGTGGCTTGCGGTTTTGCTTATGCGTGCTTGGCTTAGGCCTTGGCTGGCGATGTGGTCGAGGAAACGCAGCGCTATCGCGCCGTTTTCGCCGAACTTGGCTATTGAGCGTTTGTAGCGTTGTATCCGCTGTGGGTAATCATATATGTCGTTCAATCTTTTCCCTATAGAGGGAAGTTTCTGAATATTAAAAGGTGAAAGAAGGTTAAAAGGTGAAGGAAGGGTGTTGTACCCAAAAGGTAGGCGCCGGGAATGGGATTCGAACCCA
>JBNARN010000009.1:0-1169 GCA_049718365.1 Candidatus Bathyarchaeales archaeon | reverse complement strand
GAAGGGTCCACGGGCTCTCAAGGCCCGCGCGTTATCCACTCTGCCATCCCGGCTCTGTCTGTTTAAATTATGGTTCTTGTTTATTTCTGTTTTCCGTTAATAAACAGCATTAGGCAAGAAAAAGTAATTAGGCGCCAAGTGGTAAGAAGCGACTTCATGGGAAAGACCGTTGCTGTATCGATGAGCTTGGAGTTGTTGGAGGCGATTTTTGAAGGTGCACGGCGGCTTTATCCGCGGGAAACTATTTTGCTTCTCCGCGGCAAAAAACGCAAAGACGTAATAATTGTCGAGGAGCTTGTGGTTCCGCCTCTAGCGACTTATGGCGCTGGCTTCGCCAATATTCCCTTGCACATGTTACCAATGGATTTTTCCATTGTGGGCACAGTTCACTCTCATCCCTCCGGTAATTTGGAGCCTTCCAATGTGGACTTCAACCATTTCTTCGGGCGAATACTAATGATTGTAGGTTATCCCTTCGCTGGCGCCGAGAACATTGCAGTTTACAACTCAAAAGGCGAAAAATTACCTTTACAACTAACCGAAGGCTAAAAAGCCCAAAATAAGCCAAGAGCCGAAAGCCGCTGGCGCCTTCATATTTGGCGGCTAATAGCCAATCAATGCAGAAAACAATAGAGGGGCTATCCTTTTTGGCGCATTACGGCCATCGTTATTCTACAAAACCTAACGCCCTGCATAGGAGAGTGGAGGCGTTCCCATGCGTCACTTTTCGACTTCAAAGAAATCTTCTTGCGTCAGTGTCAATATCCACTATAACCGCCTTGCTTAAGGAAAGCGCATTCTCTACAGCCCCTTCAAGTTCAGCTGGCTCAACTACTTTTATCCCTACCCCACCAGAATGCGCTGCAAAATCCGCAAAATTATAGTTATAAAGCTCAGTCTGCCAACTTTCATAGCCCTCTACCTTCTGCTCCTGCTGTATCATACCCAAACTCTGGTTATTCAGAACAAACACTTTAACGGGCATACGATACTTCAGCGCGGTCAAAAAGTCTTCCATAACCATTGAGAAGCCTCCATCGCCTGTTATACACACGATTTGCCTGTCCGGGTACGCAAGAGCCGCCGCCATGGCTCCGGGCAAGCCGAAGCCCATTGAAGCCAAATAGCCGCTCATCACCATCTTCTGCGTCCGCTTCATCTGAAAGTTT